>DASPXL010000463.1:0-6531 GCA_035637375.1 Burkholderiales bacterium | reverse complement strand
TCGCCGGTCCGACGCTCGCGCTGGTGAGCACGCTCTCGGGCAACCTCCTGATCGTCGGCAGCATCGCGAACATCATCGTGGTGAACGCCGCCGCGCGCCGCGGCATCCGCATGCACTGGAGGCGCCACGCGCGCACCGGCGTGCCGGTGACGCTCGCGACGCTCGCGATCTGCGCGGCCTCGCTCTGGTGGCGGATGCCGCCTGCGGTCTGACGCCCCGGCGGCGCGGCGGGAGCATGCGGCCGCCGGCCGAGTTCTCTCGCGCCGGAGCTGTGGGCGAGAATTCCCTTGACCTCACCGGAGCGCGCGTGTATAAGGTGCGCTGCAGGCTTCTCAAGCAGAAATTATCCGTCCATTGCAGCCGTTTGCGCGGCACCCATCAGGTCGTCGTCTTTTCTTCCCTTGAAGTTTCTGCGTTCCGGGCGCAAGCCCTCCTACAATTTTTTAGGAAATGCAAACATGAGTACAGGCACGGTCAAGTGGTTCAATGATTCCAAGGGCTTCGGGTTCATCACCCCCGACGGCGGCGGAAAGGACCTCTTCGCGCACTTCTCGGCGATCCAGGGCAGCGGCTTCAAGACGCTCAAGGAGAACCAGAAAGTCTCCTTCGATGTCACGACCGGTCCCAAAGGCGATCAGGCCGTCAACATCAAGCCGGTCGCATAAAGCGCGCGCAGGCCGAGAAAAAAAGCCCGGGAATCCGGGCTTTTTTTATTGCCTCGCCGATCGCTCGACAGGAGCGGGGCGCTTCTATATCCTCAGCCGGGGGGATGCCTGGTCGGCCAAGGTCCTGCCGAGGTCGGTCGCGTAGCGGGTCGCGCCTTTCGCGGTTTCGAAGAGCGGCGTCAGTCCGGGAAACGACTGGCTCTTGGAAAGCTCCTTCGGGTCGCACAGGCGGGTCATGGTGAGCCGGGGCTGCCATTTGTTCCCGCCCGGCATCGGAAAAGCGCTGGCCTCGATCAGGTACCGCCCGCGTTCCTCGCGGTGAATGGGCATGCGATTCTCCCGGCTGCCGGCACCACGGTAACACAGTATGGAAGCTCGCGTGGCGCCGGCCGAGGGAGCGCACCCAAGGCGGGGGCGAACTGCGGCGCACCGAACGGATTTTTTTTGAAACGGCTTGAGGACGGTCCCATGGACAAACGAAAGACATGGCGGGAACAGGAACAGCAGCTGGTCGAGCGCTGGAACGCGGCCACGGAGCGCTATCGGGATGCGAAGGCCGCCCTGTCGTCCCAATCCGCCGCAAACGGCGATGGCGCGCCGACCGAAGAGTGCATGCTGGAGGCCGAAGCGGCGCGCGCGGAGTACGAGGCCGTGCGCAAGCAGGTGGCGCGCATGAAGGCGGAGTTCAGCGCGGGAAAGCGGTACTAGGCCGGCCGCGGGTGATCCGGCGCGGCTTTGCCCGCTCGTGCGCGCTCGGGCGTTGCCTCCCGCGGGAGCGTTTGCTACATTGGCCGAAAAATCCTCGAGGAGGGACTCATGGCACGCGTTCTGAGCGCAATCGCGGCGGCGCTTTTCGCGTCCGCCGCGCAGGGGCAGGTTCTCGGTTTCGGCAGCGCGCCGCAGGGCTCGATCGGCTACAACATGAGCTCTGCGATCGCCCGCGTGATGTCGGAGTCCGCGAACGTGCAAAGCCGCGTGCAGCCTTACTCGGGCTCGAGCGCGGTGCTGCCGCTGGTGAACACGGGCGAGCTCGATCTCGCGGTGTGCAACGTGCTCGAGATCGAGGAGGCGAGCAAGGGCGAAGGCCCGTACCAGGGCCGCAGGCAGGCGAACCTGCGCGTGCTCGCGGTGATCTTTCCGCTCTACTCGAGCATCTTCGTGAGGAAGGACTCGCCGATCAAGTCGCTCGCCGAGCTGAAGGGCAAGCGACTCCCGTACGGCTACTCGGCGCAGGTGACGCTGGAGCGCATCGTCGACGCGATCATCGCGACCGGCGGGCTCGCGAGGAAGGACATCGTCCAGGTGCTCGTGCCCAACGTCGTGCGCGGCGCCGACGATTTCATCGAAGGCAAGATCGACGGCGGCTTCTTCGCGCTCGGCGCGGCGAAAGTCTCCGAGGTGGACAAATCGGTGGGCGGCATCCGCTACCTGCCGCTGCCGGACGACGCAAAATCGGTCGCGGCGATGAAGAACATCATGCCCTACGCCTATATCAAGCTGGTGAACCCTTCGCCCGCCTTCGCCGGCCTCGACGGCCCGACGAAGCTCATGGCCTACGATTACCTGGTGGCGGTCGGCTCGCACGTCAAGGACGACACGGTCTACCGCATCGCCAAGGCCATGTACGAGAACCAGCCCAAGCTCGCCGAGAGCCTGCGCGCGTTCAACATATGGGACCCGGCGACCATCAACAAGGAGATGCCCGCGCCGTTCCACCCGGGCTCGCAAAGGTTCTTCAAAGAGAAAAACATCGGCGCGAAGAAGTGATCCTCGATGGCTGAAGAGTTCATCGAGGAGAGTTCTCCCGGAAAGCGCCCCTACGCCCGCACGCTGTTCGCGCTCCAGGCCCTGCTCGTCGTCTGCGTGACCGGCTGGGTCCTGGACCTGCAGCGCGCGCTTGTCGGCCTCAACCTCTACACCGAGCAGCTGCTGCTCGCGGTGCTCGGCCTCTCGATCGCGATCTGTTTTCTCGTCACGCGCAAGAAACCGCGATCGTGGGACCTCGCGGCGGCCTTCGCCGGGCTCGCGCTGTGCCTGTACCTCGCCTGGCGCTACCCCGAGCTGAGCGACCGCCTGACGATGCGGCCGCTCGACGGCATCCTGATGTCGGCGGCACTCGCGCTCCTCGTGCTAGAGGGGACGCGGCGCATGGCGGGATTCTCGCTCGTCGGGTTCACGCTCGCCGGAGTCCTCTACGCCATGCTCGGCCACCACCTGCCCGGGGTGTTCCAGGCGCGTCCGGTGGAATTCACGCGGCTGCTCGTGTACCTCAGCCTGGACACCAACGCATTGCTCGGGACTTCGCTTCAGATCGGGATCATCGTCATCGTGCCGTTCATCCTCCTCGGACAGGTGCTCGGGCGCTGCGGCGGCTCGGAGTTCTTCACCGACCTCGCGCGCGCGTGGATGGGGCGCTACCGCGGCGGCTCGGCGAAAGTCGCCGTGGTCGGCTCGGCGTTCTTCGGAATGATCTCCGGCAGCGCCGTGGCGAACGTGTCGGCGGTCGGCGTGGTCACCATTCCGCTCATGAAGCGCTCGGGCTTCCCGGCGCAGATCGCCGCGGCGATCGAGGCCGTAGGCTCGACCGGCGGGCAGCTGATGCCGCCGGTGATGGGCGCGGCGGCCTTCCTCATGGCCGAAGTGCTGCAGGTGCCCTACGCCAAGGTGATGATCGCTGCGATCATCCCGGCCCTTCTCTACTACCTCGCGCTTTTCTTCGCGGTGGACATCGAGGCGGCGAAGCGCGGAATCAGGGGTGAGAGCGCGGAGCGGCTGCCTCAGGCGCTGGCGGTGCTGAAGGCCGGCTGGTATTTTCCGCTGCCCTTCGTCGTGCTCGTGTACGCGCTCGTCACCTGGAGCTGGCAGGCCGAGCACGCGGCGCTGCTCGCCACCGCGGTGCTCGTCGCCCTGTCGCTCGCCTTCGGCTACAAGGGCGAGCGCGTTCCGCCGAAGGACATCGTGAAGGCGATCGTGTCCACCGGCGGCACGGTGGTGGACCTGATCCTGATCTGCGCCGTCTCGGGGATCTTCATCGGGATCCTCAACATCACCGGGCTCGCGTTCGGCATGACCCTGCAGCTGCTCGAGGTCACCGGGCAGAGCCTGCCGATGATGCTCGCGCTCACCGCGGTGATGGCGATCCTGCTCGGCCTGGGCCTGCCGACGGTCGGCGTCTATATCATCATGGCCACGCTGATCGCGCCGGCGCTCGTCAAGGTGGGCGTCGCGCCGATGGCCGCGCACATGTTCCTGCTCTACTTCGGCGTCATGTCGATGGTGACGCCGCCGGTGGCGCTGTCGGCTTTCGCCGCCGCGAACATCGCCGGCGCCGACGTGGACAAGACGGGCTGGACCGCGACGCGCATCGGCTGGGCGGCGTACATCGTGCCGTTCCTCTTCGCCGTGTCGCCGAGCCTGCTGATGGCGGGCGACCCGCTCACGATCGCCTGGGCCGTGCTCACTGCGGCGCTCGGCATCTGGCTCGGCACGATCGGCGTCGTGGGCTATTACTCCGCGCCGATCCCGATTGCGCTGCGAGCGCTGTTCGTGGTCGCCGGGGTGCTCCTGCTGATTCCGGCGGATGCTTTCCCGGGCGCGATCGTCACCGACATTGTCGGGCTCGTGCTCGGTTCCGCGCTGCTCGGGCGCGAGGTGATCCGCAAACGGGCGAGCGCCTGACGGAAGGAAGGATGAAGAACTTTCGGCTCCCGATTCTGCCGCTCGCGGCGCTGCTTGCGGCGGCGACGTGCGCGGCCCATGGCGCGGACGCCGCAGCCGACTACCCGGCGAAACCGATCCGCATCCTCGTGGGCTTCACGCCC
This sequence comes from Burkholderiales bacterium, assembly GCA_035637375.1. Lineage (GTDB taxonomy): Bacteria > Pseudomonadota > Gammaproteobacteria > Burkholderiales > SG8-39 > VBDM01. The sequence goes on along the minus strand of DASPXL010000463.1, from coordinate 2,045 downwards.
GGCGGCGGACCCGACATCACCGCGCGCTATATCGCGCAGAAATTGACCGATGCCTGGAAACAGCAGGTCGTCGTCGACAACCGGCCCGGGGCCGGCGGCACGATCGCGGCGAACGCGGTCGCGCGAGCGAGCCCCGACGGCTACACGCTGCTTTCGGTGTCCTCCGCACATGCGGTCGCGGCCGCGATCTACTCGAAGCTTCCCTACGACGCTTCGAAGGACCTCGCCGGCATCACCGAGACCGCGAGCTCGAGCTACGTGCTGGTGGTCGCGCCCTCGCTCGGCATCCGCTCGGTGGGTGAGCTGCTCGCCGCGGCGAAGGCGAAGCCCGGACAGCTCAACTTCTCCTCCGCGGGCGTGGGCAGCGGCACGCACTTCGCCGCCGAGATGTTCAAGGCGATGGCCGCGATCGACGTGGTGCACGTGCCCTTCAAGGGCATTCCCGAATCGCTCACGGAGACGATGACCGGCCGCGTGCAGTTCTTCATGGCGCCGATCGCGAACGCGGTGAGCCACGTGAGGGAAGGGAAGCTCACCGGGCTTGCCGTGTCTTCGGCCCGGCGCGATCCTCTGCTGCCGGACCTGCCGACCGTCGCGGAAGCGGGCGTGCCGGGATACGAAACCATCCTCTGGTTCGGGCTGCTCACTGCTTCCGGCGTGCCGCGCCCGATCGTGACCAAACTCAACCGCGAGATCGTGCGCATCCTCGGCGAGCCCGAAACCGGGCAGCGCTGGACCCCCGTCGGCCTCAATCCCCGGCCCACGAGCCCGGAGGCGTTCGACAAGCTCGTCCGCGACGATATCGCCGTGTTCAGGAAAATCGCGCGCGCGGCGAACATCAAGGCCGACTGAGACTGCGCGGGATCGGAGTAGAATTTCCGTCGAAAGACAGTCATGCCGACGGCAACGTCTCCACGCGCGATCGACCGGGAAGAGGACCTGGCGCTCTTGAAGTCGCTGTGGAGGGAGATCAAGGACGATCTGCGTCGCAGCAAGCGCGTTATCGGCGAGGAGATCCGAAGCTATCCCACGCCGATTCCGCGATGCGACGCGCAGTTCAATCATCTTTACGAGCAGCAGGCGAGGCTCACGCGGGAGCTCGAGCGAATCAACGCGCTCGCCGAAAAGAGCCTCGAGCGCGGAGACTACGTCGACCTGATCGAGCGATTCGTCGCTTCGGCGCCTTACGCGGACGATGCCGCGGAGCAGAAGCTCAGGTCGCGCCTGGAGTCGGAGCTTTCAGCGGTCGGAAAATAGAGCCGTGCGAGCCGTAGCGGCTCAACCAGTCGACGCATGAAAAAAATGCACAGCCGGGAGCTGGGCCTGGTGCTGGCGCAGCAGCTCCTCGCCGTGGAAGACCTGCACTACGGCCTGTGGGACGGGGACCTGGAGCTCACGCTCGGCAACCTCGCCGCCGCCCAGCAGCGCTACAACGACATGCTGATCGCGCACTTGCCCAAGCCCGATCACGGGGTCCGAGTCCTCGACATCGGCTGCGGCACGGGGCATCTGCTGCGCCAGCTGCTCGATCGCGGCTATCGCGCCGACGGCGTCATCCCGGCTAAGGATCTCGGCGACGCGGTGCGGCAAAGGCTCGCCGGCTACGCGGGCTCCCCGCCGCAGATCTTCGAGTGCCGCCTCGAGGATCTTCCGGTCGAGGAGTGCCGCCGCCGCTACGACGTGGCGCTGTTCAGCGAGAGCTTCCAGTACGTTCCGCTGTCGGCGTCCCTGCCCATTTTGCAGTCGATTCTCAAGCCGGGCGGGCTTCTTCTGATTTCCGATTTCTTCAAGACCGAGGCGCTCGGCGACGGCGCCTCGGGCGACCGCAGCTTCGCCGGCGGGCATCCTCTGCGCGAGTTCTACGCTTCGATGAAACGAACGCCGTTCGTCCCGGTCAAGGACGAGGACATCACGCCGCGCATCAGCCCCAACATGGAGCTCGTGAACGATCTGCTGATGAACAGGATAAAGCCGGCCGCGCTCACGATCGGGCGCTACCTGGAAGGCCGCCATCCGCTGCTCGCGCGGCTCGCGCTCGCGCTGCT
>DASPXL010000462.1:0-3089 GCA_035637375.1 Burkholderiales bacterium | reverse complement strand
CCTCCGGGGGCGCGAGCTCCGACTTCGCGGTCGCGTACAGGAAATAGATGCTGCCCAGCACGACGAGCGCGAAAACTCCGGTCACGGGCACCCAGTCGAGCGTGCCGTGCAGCAGGCCCTCGTAGCGACGGTGCAGGGCGTCGAAACTGCGGTCGAGCAGCAGCACGAGCTTCGTATCCCAGCCCTTCTGGCTCGGATCGTGGGGCTTCAATAGCCGCGAGCACATCATGGGCGAAAGCGTGAGCGCGACGACCGCCGACACGACGACCGCGCCGACGAGCGTGAAGGCAAATTCAGTGAAGAGCGCCCCGGTCAGCCCGCCGAGGAAGCCGATCGGCACATACACGGCCACGAGCACGACCGCCATCGCGATGATGGGGTTGGCCAATTCTCGCGCGGCGAGGATCGCCGCCTGCGCCGGCTTCATGCCCTCGTCTATGTGGCGGTTGACGTTCTCCACCACGATGATGGCATCGTCCACCACGAGGCCGATCGCGAGAACGAGCGCAAGCAGCGTCAGCAGGTTGATCGAGTAGCCGAGCGCGAACATCAGCGTGAACGTGCCGATGAGCGACAGCGGGATCGCCACCGTCGGGATCACGACCGAGCGGACCGAGCCGAGGAAAGCGAAAACGACGAGCGTGACGATGACGAGCCCCTGCGCGAGCGTCCACACGACTTCGTCGATCGCGCTGTTCACGAACTTGGTCGAGTCGTAGACGACCTCGCCCTGCAGTCCCTGCGGCAGCTGCGCCTTGATGCCCGGGAAGACGTTGCGCACGCGCGCTATGACATCGAGCAGGTTCGCCGCCGGCGCGACGCTGATGCCGATATAGACGGCCTTCTTGCCGTCGAAGCCGACCTCCGAATCGTAGTCCTCGGCGCCGAGCGTCACGTTGGCGACGTCGTCGAGGCGGACGACCGCGCCGCCCTGCTGCTTGATGACGAGGTTCTTGAACTCCTTGACCGAGCGCAGGTCGGTCGACGCGGTGAGATTCACCTGGACCATCTGTCCCTTGGTCGTGCCCACCGCGGACAGAAAATTGTTGGCCGCGAGGGCAGCGCTCACGTCGACGGCGGTGAGGTTGTAGGCCGCGAGCTTGTCCGGATCGAGCCAGGCGCGCATCGCGAAGAGCTTGCCGCCGAGGATGTCGGCCGACTGCACGCCTTCGACCGCCTGCAGCTTGGGCTGCACCACGCGGATCAGGTAGTCGGTGATCTTGTTGGGCGCAAGCACGTCGCTCGCGAAACCGATATACATCGCGGCGATCGTCTGGCCGACCCTGACGGTGAGCACCGGCTGCTGCGACCCCGGCGGGAGCTGATTCAGAACGGCGTTCACCTTGGTGTTGATCTCGGTGAGCGCCTTGTCGACCTCATAGTTCAGGCGCAGGGCGATGGTGATCGTGCTGACGCTCTGGCGGCTGACCGAGCTCATGTAGTCGATGCCGTTCGCCTGCGCGATGGAATTCTCGAGCGGCGCGGTGATGAACCCGGCGACGAGCGCCGGGTCCGCCCCGACGTAGGTGGTGGTCACGGTCACGACCGCGTTCTGCGTGCGCGGGTATTGCAGGACGGGCAGGAGCCCGATCGAGCGCAAGCCGAGCACGAAGATCGTCAGGCTCACGACCGTCGCGAGCACCGGCCGCTCTATGAAGATGTCGGTGAACTTCCTCATTTGCGCACCTCGCTCACTGGTCCTTGGGTTGCGGCGCCGGCTCGTTCGCCGGCTGGATCGAATTGTTGATGATCACGGGCACCCCCGAGCGCAGCTTGATCTGTCCGGCGGTGACCACCGTGTCGCCTTCCTTGATGCCCGAGAGGACTGCGACCTGGTCGCCGCGCGTACCGCCGATCGTAACGAACTTCTGCTGCGCGAGGAGCGATGCCTTCCCGTCCTGGCCCTTTTGCTCCTCCACGACGAACACGGTGTCGCCGTAGGGATTGTAGGAGACTGCCGTCTGCGGCAGCGTGACGAAGCGCTGCGGTCCGCCCGAGGCGATGGAAACCGTGGCGAACATCCCCGGCAGGAGTCTGCGCTTCGGATTGCGCACGGTGCCCCGCACCTGGACGTTTCGCGTCGCCGGATCCACCTTCGGGTCGATCGAGCTGATCTCGCCCGGGAACTGCTCCCCGGCGAAGGCGTCGGTCTTGAGCACGATCCTTTGCTTCAGCACGATTTTCCCGAGCGACTTTTGCGGCGCGTAGAAATCAACGTAAACCGGATCGAGCGCCTGCAGCGTCACCAGCTTGGTCCCGGCGGTCACGTACTGCCCGATGTCGACCGCGCGGATCCCGAGGCGCCCGTCAAAGGGCGCGCGAACGAGCTTCTTGTTCACGAGCGCCTGCTGCTCGGCGAGCTGCGCCTTCGCGCTCTTCAGGTTCGCGGCGTCGGCGTCCACCACCGCGCGGCTCACCGCCTGGATCTCCAGCTGCTTCTGATCGCGCTGGTAGTTGATCTCCGCGAGCTCGGCCGCCGCCGCGAGCGACTGCAGCCGCGCGAGGTCCGACTCGGCATTGAGCTGGACGAGCGGCGCGCCGGCCTGCACTTCCCCGCCCGAGTTGAAATGGATGGCGGTGATGACCCCGGGCACCTCGGCCGCGATGTCGGCGCCGCGCACCGCGCGCAGCGTCCCCACCGCCTGGAACTCGCCCTGCCATTCGGAGAATTCCGCCCTGGCCGTCGAGACGGTCTGCGGCGGGATGACGCCGACCGGAATGAATTTGCGCATCATCGCGGGCTTGACGAGCAGTTGGTAGACCAATATCCCGCCGAACACCAGCCCGACGGCGCCCAACATGATAAGCATGCGTTTAGTCATCGAATGCGACTCCTTGGAATTCCTTTTGCCGGCTCAGTTCGCGAGCGCGGACGGCGCCTCGCCCGCCGGCTCGCCGCGCTTCCACCACCCGCCGCCCAGCGCCTGGAACAGCGCCGCCGTGTCCGCATAGCGGGCGGCCTGCGCCTGAACCAGCCCTATCCGGGCCTGCTCGTACTGGCGCTGCGCGTTGAAGAGCGCGAGATAGTTGGCGGCGCCGAATTGAAGCTGCATGCGCGTCACTTCGAGGCTTTCGCGCGCCGCGGCCTC
>DASPXL010000461.1:0-1710 GCA_035637375.1 Burkholderiales bacterium | reverse complement strand
GTCGGAGCCGGCGCCCGTGCGCAAGTAGAGGTCCGCGGGCAGCACGCGCTCCAGCCACTCGTCCAGCGATTGGCGGAACGAAGTGACCATGATCGCCATCGACACCATGAGGCTCACGGCTGCGACGATGGCGGCGAGACTCACACCGGTTTGTCCCGGAGCGCCCCGAAGCTGCGCGAGCCCGATCCGCGCCGGGAGCGGCCCCAAGAGCGGCGCTGCGCGAAAGCACAGCACCGCGATGCGCGGCATCAACATCACGGCGCCGATCAGGAGGAGCGCGATCGCCCCGTAACCGAAGAACGGCAGGCCACCGACCGGCCCCGCTTGGGTAAGGGCGGCCCCTGCCAGAATCACTGCGATTCCCGGCCACGCAGGCCGCAGCCGCTCGAGCGCGCGCTCTTCGTCGCCCGCCTTCAAGGCCGACGCGGCCCCGGCGCGGGCGGCCTCGAGCGCCGGCGCGAGGCTGCCGAGCACCGCCGCGAGCACGCCGGCCGAGAAGAACAGCGCGAGCGCGGGCAGGTCGAGCGCGAGCGTCGGTTCGAGCCCGCGAAAATATCCCGCGCCGAGCTCCGCGCCGAAGCGGCGGAGCACGATCGCGGCGGTCGCATGGCCGAGCGCGATCCCGGCGAGCGCGCCCGCCGCGCCGACGACCGCAGCCTCGGCGAGGAGCATCGCGACGAGCGCGCGGCGCGTCACGCCGAGCGCGCGAAGCAGCGCGAGCTGCGAGCGCCGGCGCACCACCGCGAGCGCCTGCGCCGAAAAAACGAGCAGTCCGCCGGTAAACAGCGCCACCAGCGCGAGCACGTTGAGATTGACGCGGTAGGCGCGCGACAGCGCGCCGGTGCGCTCGGCGTCGGCCTCGGGCCGCTCGATCAGCGTGCCCGGCGGCAGCTCGGAGCCCAGACGCCCTGCGAGGCGCTGCGGATCGGCCCCGGGGCGCAGCCGCAGATCGATCCGGTTCAGCACTCCCGGCCGCGCGAAAATCGCCTGCGCCGCGCCGAGGTCCACCACCGCGAACCGCTGCCGGCGCCCGTCGCCGAGAGTCCCGGCGACCTGCAGCGAAATCACGCGCAGACCCACCTGGATGGAGAGCGCGTCGCCCTTCTTCAAGCCCAGCCATTCCGCGGCCGCGCCGGAAAGAAAAATCCGGTCAGGGCGAAGAAAATCCAGGCGATCGGCGATCTCCCCGCCCGCGAGGAATGGCTGGATCTGTGCCGCGCGAAAGATATCCAGCCCGAGAATCTTCAAAGCGTCGCGGCGGCCGGGCAGCTTCGCGTCGAGCTCGAGCACCGGGCTCGCCACCGCGACCTCGGGCAAGCTCGCGAGGCGCGGATAGAGCGACTCGTCGAAGCCCGCGCGCGGGCCCCGTACCGCGAGATCGGCCTCCCCGAAGAGCGTCTGCACCGCGACGGCGAATTCGTTGATCGCCGCCTGATTGACGAGCTGGACCGCGTAGCCGAGCGCCACGCCGAGCGCGATCGCGAGCAGCGAAAGCGCGAGCCTGCCCGGGTGCTGCCATATTGGCGCGAGCAGCAGATGGCTGCGGATCGCAAAGCGGCTCACGCCGCAATGTTATCAGGCGCGGGTCGGCGGGGCCTGGTTGAGCAGCATCCAGTACATCCCGAGCTGCGTGACTGCGTTGGCAAAGGAGGAGAACTCGACCGGCTTGCGCACGTAGCTGTTCGCGCCGGACTGGTAGCTCTTCAGCAT
>DASPXL010000460.1:0-3695 GCA_035637375.1 Burkholderiales bacterium | reverse complement strand
CCCACCGACTTCATCTGCGTCGTCAGCCGGTCGTTCGCCTGCGGGAATTTCTCGAACGCGAAGCGCGGCACCTTGGTGACGATGTAGTCGATGCTCGGCTCGAACGAGGCGGGCGTCGCGCCGCCCGTGATCTCGTTTTTCAGCTCGTCGAGCGTGTAGCCCACGGCGAGCTTGGCCGCGACCTTCGCGATCGGGAATCCGGTCGCCTTGGAAGCGAGCGCGGAGGAGCGCGACACGCGCGGGTTCATCTCGATCACCAGCATGCGCCCGTCCTTCGGATTCACGGCGAACTGCACGTTCGAACCGCCCGTGTCCACGCCGATCTCGCGCAGCACGGCGATCGCCGCGTCGCGCATGATCTGGTATTCCTTGTCGGTCAGGGTCTGGGCGGGGGCCACGGTGATGGAATCGCCGGTGTGCACGCCCATCGGATCGAGGTTCTCGATCGAGCAGACGATGATGCAGTTGTCCTTGCGGTCGCGCACCACCTCCATCTCGAACTCCTTCCAGCCGATCACCGACTCCTCGATCAGGAGCTCGTGCGTGGGCGAAGCTTCCAGCCCACGTTCGCAGATGGCGACGAACTCCTCGCGGTTGTAGGCGATGCCGCCGCCCGAGCCGCCCAGGGTGAACGAGGGCCGGATCACGGCGGGAAAGCCGATCGAGACCTGGACCTGCAGCGCTTCCTCCATCGAGTGCGCGCTCGCCGAGCGCGGGCACTCGAGGCCGATTCTCGCCATCGCCTGCTTGAATTTCTCGCGGTCCTCGGCCTTGTCGATGGCCTCGCGGCTCGCGCCGATCATCTCGACCTTGTGCTTTTCCAGCACGCCGTGCCGCGCGAGATCGAGCGCGCAGTTGAGCCCGGTCTGGCCGCCCATGGTCGGCAGCAGCGCGTCGGGGCGCTCCCGCGCGATGACGGCCTCGAGCATCTGCCAGGTCACCGGCTCGATGTAGGTGACGTCGGCCATCTCCGGGTCGGTCATGATCGTCGCCGGATTCGAGTTCACCAGGATCACCTTGTAGCCCTCCTCGCGCAGCGCCTTGCACGCCTGCGCGCCGGAATAGTCGAACTCGCAGGCCTGGCCGATGACGATCGGCCCCGCGCCGATGATGAGGACGCTCTCGATGTCGGTGCGTTTAGACACGCCGGCGCTCCTCCATCAGCCTGGCGAACCGGTCGAACAGATAGCCCATGTCGTGCGGGCCGGGGCTCGCTTCGGGGTGCCCCTGGAAACAGAACGCGGGCCGGTCGGTGCGCGCGCAGCCCTGCAGGCTGCCGTCGAAGAGCGACACGTGGGTGGGCTTCAGGTTCGCCGGGAGCGTGTCCGGATCGACCGCAAAGCCGTGGTTCTGGCTGGTGATGACGACCGCGCCGCTCTCCAGATCCTTCACCGGGTGGTTCGCGCCGTGGTGGCCGAACTTCATCTTCAGGGTCTTGGCCCCGGAGGCGAGGCCCATCAGCTGGTGGCCGAGGCAGATGCCGAAGGTCGGCGTCCCGGTGTCGATGATTTCGCGGATCGCGCGGACCGCGTAGTCGCAGGGCTCGGGGTCGCCCGGACCGTTGGACAGAAACACCCCGTCGGGCTTGAGCGCCAGCGCTTCCCGGGCCGGCGTCTGCGCCGGCAGAACCGTGACCCGGCAGCCGCGCCCGGCGAGCATGCGCAGAATATTGCGCTTGACGCCGTAGTCGTACGCGACGACGTGGAAGCGCGCCTCGGGGCCTTTGCCGAACCCCTGGCCGAGCCGCCAGCCCGCTTCCGACCATTCGTAGGGCCCGGCCGTCGTGACGACCTTCGCCAGATCCATTCCCGCAAGCCCGGGAAACTCCCGCGCCGCTTCGAGCGCCTGCGTCGCGTCGTCGGAACCCGCAAGCAGCGCGCCGTTCTGGGCGCCCTTCTCGCGCAGGACGCGCGTCAGCTTGCGCGTGTCGATCCCGGCGATCGCCACCACCTTGTTCGCGACGAGAAACTCGGCGAGGCTCTGCCCCGCCCGCCAGCTCGAGACCGCAGCCGACAGGTCCCGGATGACGAGGCCCGCGGCAAACACCTTTCCCGACTCCATGTCCTCCCGATTGGCGCCGGTATTGCCGATGTGCGGATGGGTCAGGGTGATGATCTGGCGGCAATACGAGGGATCGGTGAGAATCTCCTGATACCCGGTGATGGCGGTGTTGAAAACCACTTCCCCGGAAGCAAGACCGGTCGCCCCGGCCGAAGAGCCCTGAAAAACGGACCCGTCGGCTAACGCAAGGAGGGCGGGCGTGGCGGCGGGCACGGCGAGAAGCTCATGTTGGGGCCAGATGTGCAGAGCGGGACCGGCTCACGCCGGTCCCGCTCCGCATCAAACGTGAAAAAGTATACCGTGATTCCCCCGCCCCTTCAAACTCGCCGCTGTTCGGTCCGCTTCCTGCTCTGGAAGCCGAACCGTGCCAGAATTGCGGGTCGCCGCTGCCTCCAGAGGCCAGGGCAACGGCCGGTTTCCCCGCCCATGGGAAGGAAAACGTGACTGCGTCCCGCGCCGCGATCGGCGCAATTTCCTCGGCCGAATTCCTGCCGCAGCGGGTGTCGCTCCTCTACCGGCTGTCGGGGAACGACGTCCCTGCGATTCTCCTGACTTCGGCGGTCGCTGCGTTCGGCCTTTGGGGCTATATCGGCGACAAGCTGCTCGTCGCCTGGCTGATCTGGCTGGTGCTGGCGAGCCTGGTCCGCATCCTCCTCAATCGCGCCTACCGCCTGCGCCGGCCGGGACCGGAGGCTGCAGCGCGCTGGGAAGGCTTCTTCTGCCTCACCAGCGCGCTGGTCGGTACCGCCTGGGGCCTGACGGTGATGCTGCTCTATCCGGAGCGCGCCCAGTTTCACGAAATCCTCCTCCCGTTCCTCATCGGCAGCGTCGCGATGGGCCTGCCTCCGGCGCTCGCACCCAGCCCCAAGTCCTTCGCCTGCCTGATCGTGCCGATTTTCGCGCCGCTGATCGGTCTGCTTTTTTCGCTGGGCGGCGCGTTCAACACTTCCGCCGGGATCCTGATTCTGGTGTTCTCCGCGGTGCTCCTGGCGCTATATGTGTCCTCCAACCAGGCGCTGATCGAAACGCTTCGCTTCAGCCGGGAAAACGAGCTCTTGCTCGAGCAGGTCAAAGAGCAGAAGGAGCGGCTGGACCTCGCGCTGGAGGCGGCCAATATCCTGATCTGGGACTGGGACGCGCGCAGGACCAGCGTTCTCCTGGACGGCACCTGGGCGATCATCCTGAGAGTGGGGAAGGAAACCAGCGCCCTGGCCCTCGACGAATTGGCGCAAATGGTGCATCCCGAAGATCTGCCGAAGGTGAAGCAGGCCCTGGGCAATTGCCTGAACGGCGGGGAGTCCGAGTACGTGGCCGTGCATCGCGTCAAGACACTCGCCGGAGGCTGGGTATGGAGCAAGGGCCGCGGAAGAGTGGTCGAGCGCGACGCGGGCGGCCGGCCGCTGCGCATGACCGGCGTCAACGTCGACATCGACGACAGCAAGCGCGCCGAGGTCGAGGCGCTGGCCGCAGTGCAGCGCGAAAAGGAGCTCTCTGAGATGAAATCGAAATTCGTCTCGACCGCTTCGCACGAGTTCCGCACGCCGCTTGCGACCATGCTCTCGTCGGCGGAGCTGCTCGAGCATTATTCCGAGAGCTTGAGCCCGCCCGAGAAACTCAACCTCCTGCAGACCATC
>DASPXL010000459.1:0-9033 GCA_035637375.1 Burkholderiales bacterium | reverse complement strand
AGACGATCATGCGGGGGCGATTTATCGGATCGCATATCGCGGTCGGTAAACCCTACTCGGGACGCACCGCGGCGACGCGGCTTACCCGGCGGCTCGCTCGATCGGCACCGTCCATACAAAGGGCTGGGAGGTCCCGATGCTCATCACTCCTATCGCGCGAAGAAACGGCTCGAGGTCCCTGCGCTCCGCCGAGGCCTGCGCAGTGCCGCGCAACTGGACCGTCCGCGGCTGCGCCGCCCGCCATTCGCCGCCGGCCGTGAGGCGCAGGTCCCCGCGCAGCGTCGACAGTCTCAGCTCGGCGCGGTCGCCGCTCGCCGCGATGTGCAGCCGGTAATCGCCGAGCCGCGGCGCCTGCAGCCCGCTCAATCCGGCGTCGAACCATTCGACGGTCGCCGCGCCGCGCATCGAGGCCGCGCCCCACTCGACGGAATCCGCCTTCACGCGCAGCTGTCCTTCGGGCTTCGCAAAAGCGGCCGCCGGAAGCGCGGATTCGACGACCGCCGCGGGAACGTTTGCCTCGAGGTCACTCAGGGTCGCTTTTCCGGCGCCGAGGCTCACGCTCGCACGCAGCCGGGTTTCGCGCCCGGCGCCCGACAGCGCAATGTTCAATCGTCCGGCAAAGACAGACAGCGGATTGCAGCGCCACTCGATGTCCGCAAGACCGCGATACGCGCCGCCTGAGCGCAGCGCAAGCACGCCGCTTCCCTTCCAGACGGTGCCGCGAGGCTCCCCGAGCGCGAGCGCGCCGCCGCTCGAGCGCTCGAGCGCAGACCCGAGCCAGGCGGCGGGCAGGTTCGCCACAAGAAAAACCAGATACGCGCCGGCCCCGAGCAGCGCCAGCCGCACGCCGGGCCGGCGCAGGGCGCCGATCATGAGCCCTGCGATCGCAGCAGCAGCCGCGCGTTCACCGTGCCGGGATTCGCGTGCCGCTCGAAGGTCGCGCTTTCCGCGCGCAGGCCGCCCTGCTGCTGCAGCTCGGCGAGCCACGCGGTGAGCGCCGAGAACGAGGCGCCTTCGAGCTGCACGCGCACCCTGCCCGCGCCCTCGGCGTCGACGCGCTTCAGCTGCCCGCGCAGCCCGTGCTTGTCGGCCGCCTGCTCCACCGCGGCGGCAGGATTGGCGGGCGGGGCGACCCTGGGCGCGCCCCGCACCTTGGCGACGAGCGCGGCCTGCTCCTTCACCTGCGCGAGCTGCGCCTGGACCGAGGCGAGGCGTGCGCGCGCTCTGGAAAGGCCGCTCTGCACCGGACTCCAGACCAGAAGATACAAAAGCACGACCGCAAGAAATCCACCGAGCGCCGCGGCCACGCGGCGCTCGCGCGCGCCGAGCGCCTTCCAGCGCGCGCGCCAGGGCTCGATCCAGGCGAGATTCACGGCTTCCCCTGCGGCGGAGGCGCCGGCGCGCGCAAGCGCAATCGCGCCTCGCCGCCGGAGCGCTGCACTTCGACTTCGAGCGATTGCGCGCGCAGCGCCCGGGCAAGGGACTCGGCGTCGGCTTCCGACGCCGCCAGGCGGAGATTCAAGGCGCGGTCGCCGTATTCGATGCTCTGCACGCGCACGCGCGGTTCGCGCTCGATCGCGGGCGCGGCGCGCGCGAGGAGCGAGAGCATGTCGCCGGGAGCGGCGACGCCGCTGCGCGCGCTCAGATCTTCCAGGCCGCGCCGCATCTGCTCGGCCGGATCGAGGATCGCGCGGGTCTCGGGGAAGCTCTTCATGAGCAGTGCGCGCATTTCATCGTCGGCCGCTCCCGCCGCCCGCGCGAGGCGCGCCCACTCGACCGCGTCGAAGACGAGCGTTGCGGCGAGCCACGCCGCGAGCAGCGCCGCCGCAGGAACGTAGGCGCGCCACAGCGCCGACATGCGCCCGCGCGGCGCGTAGCGCTGCTGGAGCAGGTTGAGCGCTGCGGCGGGAGCGGCGCCGTCCCGGCGCTGCATCGCCTCCAAGGGCAGCCCCAGGGCCTCGCGCCACGCCGGGAAATCGAAGTCAGCCGGCGCATCGACGACCAGGATGCGCTCGGGCGCGCCCGGCTCGCCGCGCGCCTGGGCGAGCGCCGCGTGCAGCCAGGCGGGCGGACGCGGCTCGATCGGGCCGCCGAATCCCGCGTGAGGGCCGCAGCGCAGCACGATCTCCCCGCCCGCGAACGCGAGCGTCCAGGCGCGATCGGCGAGCGGCGGCGACAGGGTCACCGGCGCAAGCCGCGTGGGCTCGAGCCCCGCGGCGGCGAGCGCCGAGACCCAGCGGTCCATGCGCTCGCGGCTCGTGACCGCCACCGCGAGCGAGCCGTCCGCCTCGTGCGTATAGGCGAAGTGCAGGCGCTCCGGAGGCTCGATCAGCTGCTCCTCGAGCGCGTAGGGCAGCGCCTGGACGATTTTCGCGGCCGAGCGCGTCGGCAGATTTGCGCGCAGGAGCAGAGTTTCCGCGGCGGGCGTCCAGACGATGATTTCCTCGGCGGGCGCAAGCCCCTCCAGGCCGCGCTGGCTGCCCTGCCGCACGGCTCCGGTGGATACGACGCGGCGCCAGCGCAGGTCTGCGTCATCGCGCGGCCAGTCGCGCGGCAGCCACAGCTCGAGGCGGTCGCGCCCCTCGCGGCGCCAACTCGCAGCCGCGGCGAGCCAGTTGCCGCTATTGGGAATGGTCAGCTTCATCCGGAATCTGTCAAGGGAAGCGGCCTGTGCCAGTGCCAGATCGTGGTCGTCCCCGAACGCTGGAGAAGCGCTTCGCTGCGGCCCTCGTGGCGCCCGATCGAGGTGTCGAGCGTGATCAGAAAATAGTCGGTCTTCACGCTCAATCCGCTCGTGGGCAAGGCGAGGCCCGGGGGCAGCTCCGACTTGAATTCATTGATGTTGTTGAACGGCTTGCCGAGCCGCCCGTCGGCAATGCGCTGCGCGGTCGGCAAATCCAGACCCTGCACCAGCGCCGCGAGCACCACGGGCGAAGCGGTGTTCACGTTGATTTCGGAAGCTGTTGCGGGCGGCAGAACGGTCACGTACGGCAGCAGCGCCGCGACCGTCTTGGCGTCGAAGCCGCGCACCAGGCGCAGCTCATCGACGCTCGCCAGCGGCCGGTTGGCGGCGCGATACGGCGGATTGCCGCTCAGATAGTCGATGTCCTCGGCGCCTCCTGCACGAGTTTGGCTGTCCTCGTCGATCCAATCCACCAGCGCATCGGCAAGCGACGGATCGAGCTGCAAACCGATGAGCAGCCGTTGGAAGACGGGAAAGTCGGTCGGGCTTACCGCGTTGTTGCGCACGATGTTGTTCAGGTTGAAGCGCGACTGCGCGTCCTCGATCGATACCTTGATGGCTCCGCCCTCGACGGGCAGGATCGGCAGCCCCATCGCCCAGCTCTCGCCGAGGTGGTCGATCGAGTTCCGCGCCGCGTCATCGAGGAGCGCGAGGCTCGCCCAGTGCAGCGCGCCGCGGCGCAGCCAGTCGGTCGCGCCGCGGTCGGCCACGTTCTCCATTTGCCGGAACCAGATCTGATGCGCAAAGGCGATCTGGACCGCGATCGCCGCCGCGATCGCCACGATCATCACCGCGGTCACCAGGGCGATTCCACGCTGGGTGCGCTCGTCAGGCATCACTGGTTCACCAGAAACAGGCGCTTGAAGCGGCCGACGCCCTTTACGGCGAGCGTGACTTCCATCGCCCGCGGCGGGACGTCGATGCCGCTCGCCGCCGTGGGCCAGGTATCGACCGATTCTCCGGTCGCTCCGTAGAAGCGCAGCTCGAAGATTTCGACGTCACCGAGCAGCGGCGCTTCGAGCGGGACCGTGGTCGGGGCGCGGTCGAGCACCGGCCAGGTGATGCGCAGCAGGCGCCCTTCCTTGAGGCGATAGGCGACGCGCCGCAGGTCCGATTGCGCCCCGCCCCCGTAATTCAGCTCGCCGCCGCGCGTCAGCTCCAGGCTCGGCTCGGCGAGCGCGCGCGGATCGAAGGGCCGTCCCACAAACGCCGGAAGAGGAACAACGCCGCTCACATCGCGCACCCCGCGCGAGCGCGCGTGGGCCACGTCGTCGGAGATGCGCAGGAAAGCCTGCGACAGCTCCTGCCAGACGCGCTGCTCCTCGGAGAGCCGCCCGCGGCCGTCGAGCAGGCGGCCGAGCCCCGCGTACGCCAGCATCGAAAAGATCCCGAAGATCACGAGCGCCACCAGCAGCTCGATCAGCGTGAAACCGCAAACACGCTCCCGGGACGGACTCATCGCGCGGACCCCGTCGGCAACCCTGCCTGTGGTCCCGTCTGCTCGACAAAGCCGGTCAGGCGCGCGAGCGGCGCATCCGCTCCCGGAAGGAAGACGCTCACCTCGACCCGCCGCATGCGCGCGACCGGCGTCACGCCGGTCTCCTGGCGCCAGCGGAACGCGCGCCCGCCCATGTCGGCGTCGCCCTCTTTCACATCGAGCGCCGGCCACTCGCGCCCGAGCTCGAGCGCGGCGAGGCGGTCCTCGGCGACCCAGCGCGCGAGCGTGCGCTCGCGCAGCTCCGCCGTGGTGTCGATCGCCGCACCGAGTCCGCGTGCGACGGCCGTGAGCGCGATCGCGAGCACGAGCAAGGCCACCAGGATTTCGACCAGCGTGAATCCTCCCGCCGCCCGCCCGCCTGAAATTCTCATGAGCCCGCCCGTGCGCGTATCGACCCGTCGGGCGCGCCGACGATGCTCCAGCGTGCGCCGGTGGCGCCGAGCACGATGCGGAACGCCGGCAGCTCGCCGCTCGGCAGAAACACCACCCCGTCGCGCGCGGAGTCCCCCGCACCCTCGATCTGCAACGCCTCGATGGCGACGCCTTGCGGCAGGCGCTGCGGACGCAGCACATCGTCGCCCTGGGTCGGCTTGAGCTTCCCGTCGCGCTCCAGGCGCAGGAAGCGGTACGAGTCGCGCTCGGCGCTGAAGGCGAATACCCGCCCCTGCAGGATCGCCTCCTCGCGAGCCGCCCGCAGCAGGAGCGCGAGATGCTCGCTTTCCTCTTTGACGAGATCGGCCGGCCCGCGCACGAGCTGCACGCCGACCAGGCCGACCACGATGACGATGATCGCGACTACCACCAGCACCTCGATCAGCGTGAAGCCGCGCGCCGGCCCGCGTGCCTCGCGCATCTGCGCCCTCACTGCCACGACCCGATGTCGGCGTCGAAGCCCTCGCCTCCGGACTTGCGGTCGGCGCCGAAGGAGAACACGTCCACCTCGCCGCGGATCCCGGGATTGAGATATTGGTATTCCAGGCCCCAGGGATCCACGGGCAGCCTCTCCAGATAGCCGCCCGCCTTCCAGTTGCGCGGGATTTCGCCGCGCTCGGGCTTGCTGACGAGCGCGGCCAGCCCCTGCTCGGAGCTCGGATAGGCGCCGTTGTCCAGACGGTAGAGCTTGAGCGCCCCCATGATCGCGGCGATGTCGCTCCTTGCAGCGACCACGCGCGCCTGGTCCGGCCGATCCATGACGCGCGGCACGATCAGCGCGGCGAGGATGCCGAGGATCACGATGACGACGAGGATCTCGATCAGGGTGAAGCCGCTTGCGCGGCGGAAAAACATGGAAAGTCTCGTCATGGACGACCCCGGGGTGTTGCGCGGCCTATATTGTGCGCGATTCCCGACGCTGCGGGAACCGGGGCCGCGCGCTTGCCTCAACGCACCAATTGGTTCATCTCGAAAATCGGCAGCAGGATCGCCACCACCACGAACAGCACCACCATCCCCATCGCGAGGATCAGGAGCGGCTCGAGCAGGGCCGTGAGGCCGCGGATCCAGTTCTCCAGTTCTCGTGCCTGAGCTTCGGCCGCCCGCGCGAGCATGGTGTCCAGCCGCCCGGTCGCCTCCCCGCTCGCGATCAGGTGGATCACGAGCGGCGGGAACAGCTTCGCCGCGCCGAGCGAGGGCGCGAGCGCCCCGCCCTCGCGCACGCGCCGCACCGCCTCGTCCACGGCGGCGCGCATCGGAAGATTGGTGAGCACCGCCGCGGCCGACTGAAGCGAGGCGAGCAGCGGCACGCCGCTCGCGGTGAGGATGCCCAGAGTGTCGGCGAATCGCGCGGCGTTGACGCCGCGGATCAGGCGCCCCGCGAGCGGCAGCCGCAGCAGCCACCCGTGCCAGCGCCGCCTGCGCGCCTCGTCGCGCAGCAGGAGCTTGGCCGCCACGAAGGCGCCGACGAGCGCGGCGAGCGCATACGCGCCGCTCGCGCGCACGAAATCGCTCATCGCGATGAGGATGCGCGTCGCGAGGGGCAGCGCCTGGCCGAGGTTGACGAACACGCGCGTCACCTGCGGCACGACGTAGACGAGCAGCAGCCCGACCACCGCGAGCGCCACCACCGTCACCAGCGCCGGATAGATGAACGCGATGATCACCTTGTCGCGCAGGCTCTCGCGGCTCTCGGTGTAATCGGCGAGGCGCTCGAGCACGTCGCCCAGGCGCCCCGAGTGCTCGCCCGCCTCGACCATGGCGCGGTAGATCTGCGGAAACGAGTCGGGATACTCGGCGAGGCTGTGCGAGAGCGACTGGCCCTCGAGCACGCGCGCGCGCACCGCGGCGAGGAGCCTGCGGGCGCGCGCCGAATCGCTCTGCTCGATGAGCACGTTGAGGCACTCCTCGATGGTGAGGCCGGCGCGGACCAGCGTCGCGAACTGGCGCGTCAGGAGCGCGAGTCCCCCGCGCGAGAGCCCGGGGCGCGAGAAGCGCTCGCGGATCCCCGGTTGTGCCGCCGCCGAGTCTATGCCTTCGACCGCGAGCGGCGCGAGGCCCCGCTCGCGCAGCAGCGATCTCGCGTGGCGCTCGGTGTCGGCCTCGATGACGCCGCGCGTCTCGCGTCCGGCCGGGTCCAGCGCGCTGTACTCGAAGCCCGACATGCGAGGCTGGGGGTGCCCGCTCGCGCCCTAATCGCGGGAGACGCGCAGCACTTCCTCGAGGCTGGTCTCGCCTGCCTGCACCCAGCGTATTCCGTCCTCGCGCAGGCCCTTCATCCCGTTCGCGCGCGCGTGCGCCAGCAGCTCGGCCTCGGAGGCGCGATCGTGGATCAGGCGACGCGACTCATCGTCGACCAGAAGCAGCTCGAAAATTCCGGTGCGGCCCTGGTAGCCGGTAAAGCTGCACGCGTCGCAGCCGCCGGCGCCGAACAATTCGGTCACCGCATTGCCGCCGTTCGCGCCTTGCAGGAGCCGGCGCTCGGCGGCGCCGGGCGGGTGCGATTTGCGGCACGCCGGGCACAGACGCCGCACCAGCCGCTGCGCGAGCACGCCGAGCAGGCTCGAGGCGACGAGAAACGGCTCGATCCCCATGTCCACGAGCCGCACCACCGCGCCGGCCGCGTCGTTCGTATGCAGGGTCGCGAGCACCAGGTGGCCGGTCAGGCTCGCCTGCACCGCGATCTGCGCGGTCTCCAGGTCGCGGATCTCGCCGATCATGACCACGTCGGGGTCCTGGCGCAGGATGGCGCGCAGCGCCCGCGCAAAAGTGAGCTCGATGCGCGGGTTGACCTGGGTCTGGCCGACGCCGTCCAAGTCGTACTCGATCGGGTCCTCGACGGTGACGATGTTGCTGCGCTTGGCGTCGAGCTGGCCGAGCGCGGCGTAGAGCGTGGTCGTCTTTCCGGAGCCGGTCGGGCCGGTGACGAGGATGATGCCGTGCGGCTGCCGCACCAGATCGCGCAGGGTGGCGAGCGTCGTGTCCGCCATGCCCAAGCTGGTGAGGTCGAGCCTTCCGGCCTGCTTGTCGAGCAGGCGCAGCACCACGCGCTCGCCGTGCGCGGTCGGCAGGATCGAGACGCGCACGTCGACCGAGCGCCCCGCCAGGCGCAGCGCGATGCGCCCGTCCTGCGGCTGGCGCTTCTCGGCGATGTCCAGGCGCGCCATGATCTTGATGCGCGACACGATCACGCCGTGCACCACCTGAGGCGGCTCGAGCACGTCGCGCAGCATGCCGTCCCTGCGGAAGCGCACCACCGAGCGCCGGTCGAAGGCCTCGATGTGGATGTCGGAGGCGCCCTCGCGCACCGCCTGCGAGAACAGCGCATTGATCAATCGCACGATCGGCGCGTCGTCCT
Source organism: Burkholderiales bacterium (assembly GCA_035637375.1). Taxonomy (GTDB): domain Bacteria; phylum Pseudomonadota; class Gammaproteobacteria; order Burkholderiales; family SG8-39; genus VBDM01. Next base: position 1,002 of record DASPXL010000459.1, on the reverse strand, counting down.
CGCTCTCCAGCAGGTCGGCGACCTTCGGCAGGCTCTCGGCGAGCGCCGCGAGGTCGGGGTTCGCGTCCATGTCGGTCACGATCTCCGCGGCGTGCGAGGCGCCGCGCTCGTAGGCGCGGGCGAGCGCTGCGTCGAAGGCCTCTTTTGCGAGCTCCCTCAGAGCGAGCGGCCCGCCGAGCGCGCGCTGCACCTCGGCCAGCACCGCGGCGCGGACGCCCGGCAAGACCCAGATCTCGAAACCCTGCTCGAGCTGCCGCGCGCTGATCACGCCGTGACGCTTGGCAAAGGCGTAAGGCAGGCGCTCGACGCAGCGCGCATCGGGCGAAAGGGCGTTCGAGGACATGTCCATAGCTTTATTGGGCCGGCGCGGGCGCCGCACTCCCGTCGGGCTCGCGTGGGACCGCCTCCGGAGAATCCGGCTTGGGTGTTCGCGCCGAGGGCTCGCTCGGAGCTGCCGGAGGCGAGGAAGGAGGCCCCGGGGGATTTTGTTCGGGTGTCTGCGGCGGCGCGGCGGGAGGCCCAGGCTGCAACGGCTCCAAGCGGTCGAATATGGCCTCGCGCTCCTCGCCCTCGCCGCGCGTGAAGGCGCGCAGGTAATCATAGCGATCGGCGGTAACGCGGTAACTGTCATCGGCGGAGCGGATGATCACCGGGCGCAGGAAGACCATCAGGTTGGTGCGCGAGCGGAGCTCCTGCTTGAAGCGGAACAGCGCCCCGAGGATGGGAATGCTGCCGAGCAGCGGAACCGCCTCCTGCGTTGCCTTGATCGTGTTGTCGATCAGGCCGCCGAGCACGATGGTGCTGCCGTCGTCCACCACCACCTTGGTCTCAAGCGAGCGCTTGGTCGTGACCACGTCGCTCGCGACCCCTTGCGAAGTAAGATCGATGCGCGAGACTTCCTGGAAGATTTCGAGGCGGATGGCTCCGCCTTCGGAGATCTGCGGCTTGATGCGCAGCGTCAGGCCCACATCGCGGCGCTCGATCGTCTGGAACGGGTTGACC
>DASPXL010000458.1:0-2987 GCA_035637375.1 Burkholderiales bacterium | reverse complement strand
AGAGCGCCGAGGCCTACAACACGGCGCGCCTGTGCCTGATGGACACGCTGGGCTGCGGTCTGGAAGCGCTCGAGTATCCGGCGTGCACCAAGCTGCTCGGGCCGCTTGTCCCCGGAACCGTGGTATTGAACGGCGCCCGGGTCCCCGGCACGCGATACGAGCTCGATCCGGTGCAGGCGGCCTTCAACATCGGCGCGGCGGTCCGCTGGCTCGATTTCAACGACACCTGGCTCGCCGCCGAGTGGGGCCACCCCTCGGACAACCTCGGCGGAATTCTCGCCACGGCCGACTGGCTTTCCCGCAACGGCACGCCGCTCGTCGTGCGCGACGTGCTCACCGCGATGATCAAGGCGCACGAGATCCAGGGCGTCATCGCGCTCGAGAACAGCTTCAACCGCGTCGGCCTCGATCACGTGGTGCTGGTGAAGGTGGCCTCCACCGCGGTCGTGGCGCAAATGCTCGGCCTTTCCCGCGAGGGAATCGTCAACGCGGTCTCCCACGCCTGGCTCGACGGCCAGAGCTTGAGGACTTACCGTCACGCTCCCAACACCGGCTCGCGCAAGTCCTGGGCGGCCGGCGACGCGACTTCGCGCGCGGTGCGCCTCGCGCTCATCGCCAAGACCGGGGAGATGGGCTATCCCTCGGCGCTCACGGCCAAGACCTGGGGGTTCTACGACGTGCTGTTCCGCGGAAAACCATTCCGCTTCCAGCGGCGCTACGGCTCCTACGTCATGGAAAACGTGCTGTTCAAGATATCGTTCCCGGCCGAATTCCACGCGCAGACCGCGGTGGAAGCGGCGGTCCAGCTGCATCCGGAGGTCAAGGACCGTCTGGGAGAGATCAAGAAAATCGAGATCCTCACGCACGAATCGGCGCTCCGCATCATCGACAAGAAGGGACCGCTCCATAACCCGGCGGATCGCGACCACTGTATCCAATACATGGTTGCCATCGGCCTGATCAAAGGCGGTCTCAGCGCCGCCGACTACGAAGACGCCGTCGCCTCCGATCCGCGTATCGATGCGTTGCGCGCCAAGATGAGGTGCATCGAGAACAAGCGGTATTCGCGCGATTATCTCGATCCGAGAAAACGCTCGATCGCAAACCAGCTGCAGATTTTTTTCAGGGACGGAACCGCTACGCGCAAGGTGGCGGTAGAATATCCGATAGGTCACCGCCGTCGCCGCCAGGAAGGCATCCCCTTGCTCGAAGCGAAATTCCGCACGAACCTCGCCCGTCGCTTTCCGGAGAAGCAGCGCGGCGCGATCCTCGAGCTGTTCCGCGACTCGCAGCGCCTGGAAGCCACGCCGGTAAACGAATTCGTCGATATGTTCGTAATCTGAAGGACACCATCCGATGTCACACAATCTGTTCAACACGCTGCAGGAATTCAAGATGGCTTCGGGGAAGACCGGCAAATTCTATTCCCTGCCCGCTCTGGAAAAAGCGCTCGGAGCAAAGGTCTCTCGCCTGCCGGTGTCGATCCGCATCGTGCTGGAATCGGTGCTGCGCAATTGCGACGGCAAGAAAGTCACCGAGGAGCATGTACGCCAGCTCGCGGGCTGGAAGCCGAACGCGCCGCGCACCGACGAAATTCCCTTCGTGCTCTCGCGCATCCTGCTGCAGGATCTGACCGGCATCCCGTCGCTCGCCGACCTCGCCGCGATGAGAAGCGTCGCCGACAGGCTCGGCAAGAACCCCAAGGTGGTTGAGCCGCTGGTGCCGGTCGATCTGGTGGTGGACCACTCCGTACAGATCGACCACTACGGCGTAAAGAACGCGCTCGATCTCAACATGAAGATCGAGTTCAAGCGCAATCACGAGCGCTACACCTTCATGAAGTGGGCGATGCAGGCGTTCGACACCTTCAGGGTGGTGCCGCCCGGCATCGGCATCGTTCACCAGGTGAATCTCGAGTATCTCGCGCGAGGTGTGCACAAGAAGGACGGCCTGTACTATCCGGATACGCTCGTCGGCACCGACAGCCACACGCCCATGGTCAACGCCATCGGCGTGGTCGCCTGGGGCGTGGGCGGAATCGAAGCCGAGGCCGGCATGCTCGGCCAGCCGACCTACATTCTCACTCCCGACGTGGTCGGCGTGCACCTGAAAGGGAGCTTGCGCGGCGGCGTGACCGCTACCGACCTCGTGCTCACCGTCACCGAGCTTATGCGCAAGACCAATGTCGTGAACAAGTTCGTCGAGTTCTTCGGCGAAGGCACGGCGAGCCTCACCGTGCCCGACCGCGCGACGATCGCCAACATGGCGCCCGATTACGGCGCGACCATGGGCTTCTTCCCGGTGGACGACGCCACCATCGTCTATTTCGAAGGCACCGGGCGCACGAAAGAGGAAATCGACGCGCTCGCCTCCTACTTCAAGGCCCAGGGCATGTACGGCACCATAAAGAAAGGCGCGATCGATTACAGCCAGGTGGTCGAGCTCGACCTTGCCGGCGTGACGCCCTCGCTCGCCGGCCCCAAGCGCCCGCAGGACCGCATCGAGATCGGCAAGGTGAAAGCGAAGTTCACCGAGCTCTTCTCGAAATCCGCGGCCGAGAACGGCTTCTCGAAGAAACCCGAAGACCTCAAGAAACGCATCAAGACCCGCGACGGCATCGAAATCGGCGCGGGTGACGTGATGATCGCAGCGATCACGTCCTGCACCAACACCTCGAATCCCGGCGTGCTGCTCGCCGCGGGGCTGCTTGCCAAGAAAGCGGTCGAGCGCGGCCTCAGCGTCAAGTCGCACGTGAAAACCTCGCTCGCGCCCGGCTCCCGGGTAGTGACCGAATATCTGAAGAAGGCAGGCCTGACGCCCTACCTGGAAAAGCTCGGCTTCAACCTCGCCGCCTACGGCTGCACCACCTGCATCGGCAACTCCGGGCCGCTGCGGCCGACCATCGAGGAAGCGATCGCCCAGAACGATCTCGTGTGCGCCGCCGTGCTCTCGGGCAACCGCAACTTCGAGGCGCGCATCCATGCGAG
>DASPXL010000457.1:0-1506 GCA_035637375.1 Burkholderiales bacterium | reverse complement strand
TGGGACCGGGGCCGCCCATGTTCCGGTGGGCGATAGCGCGACCTTAGTTCGGGACCGCCGTCTTCGGATTCGGCGGGTAAGCCGAGTTCGTCTGAATGCCGCGGATGAGATCGAGCGCGGTGTGGAGCGCCTTGTCGTCCTTCGGATCTGGCGGGATATAGGACTGCGAGCCGGTCTGCTCGTCGCCTTCGGCCTTGAGGTGGCCGCGCAGCGAAGCCTCACCGCGGGTGTCGGTGCGTGTTTTGAGCTCCTCGGGCACCTCTTGCAGCACTTCGATGTCGGGCAAGATGCCCTTCGCCTGGATCGAGCGTCCGGACGGGGTGAAGTAGCGCGCGGTGGTCAGCCGCAGCGCTCCATTGCCGGAGCCGAGCGGAATGATGGTCTGCACCGAGCCCTTGCCGAACGAGCGCGTGCCGATGACGGTCGCGCGCCGGTGATCTTGGAGCGCACCCGCCACGATTTCGGAGGCCGAGGCCGAGCCGCCGTTGATCAGCACAATGACCGGCTTGTTCTTGATGAGGTCGCCCGCGCGCGCATTGAACCGCTGGGTTTCCTCGGCGGTGCGGCCGCGCGTCGACACGATCTCGCCCTTCTCCAGGAACGCATCGGAGACCGAGATCGCTTGATCGAGCAATCCGCCCGGATTGTTGCGCAGGTCGATGATGAAGCCCTTGAGCTTGTCGCCGGCCTGGGCGGTGAGGTCGGTGATCGCTTTCTTGAGGCCCTCGGTGGTCTGCTCGTTGAACTGGGTGACGCGGATAAAGCCGACGTCGTCGCCTTCGAGGCGCGAGCGCACCGAGCGCACCTGGATGCGCGCGCGGGTGATGGAGACCTCGATCGGCTTGTCCTGGCCCTTGCGCATGATCTTGAGTTTGATCTTGGAGTTCTCCGGGCCGCGCATCTTCTCGACCGCCTGGTTGAGGGTGAGCCCCTGCACCGGCTCGTCGTCGAGATGCGTGATGATGTCGTTGGCCATGATGCCGGCCTTGGCCGCTGGCGTCTCGTCGATCGGGGCCACCACCTTGATCAGGCCGTCCTCCATGGTGACCTCGATGCCGAGGCCGCCGAACTCGCCCCGGGTCTGCACCTGCATGTCGCGGAGGCTCTTGGAATCCATGTAGCTCGAATGCGGATCGAGCCCGGCCAGCATGCCGTTGATCGCCGATTCGATGAGCTTGCTGTCGTCGGGTTTTTCCACGTAGTCGGCGCGCACGCGCTCGAATACGTCGCCGAACAGGCTGAGCTGGCGATAGGTGTCGGCGGCGGCCGCTTGAGCGCGCGCCCCATCGAGCACGATGCGAGGCTGGGTTGCGATCAGCGTCACGGCTACGCCGGCCGCCGCACCGAGGAGAATCAGGGAAGTTTTGCGCATCATCATCCGCGAACCTTCTGGCCTTCGTTTGCGGCCCACCACGGGCCTGGATCGACGGGAACCCCGTCCTTGCGGAACTCCACGTAAAGTACGGGTTGGTTTGCACCGCCCGCTTTGGCAACGGCCGACTGGGC
>DASPXL010000456.1:0-1760 GCA_035637375.1 Burkholderiales bacterium | reverse complement strand
CCCTGCGCGACCGGGACCGGGTCGAGCTCTATCGGCCGCTGCGGGCGGATCCCAAGGAAGTCAGGCGGACGCGCGCGGCAAAAAAGCTCGCCGGGAATTGAGCGTCAGTTGCAAAATTTAGAGACGTCGGTGCCCGCCCTGACCTTTTCCTGCTCGATCTGCGCGTCATCGAGGTAGTAGCGCTCGCCTTGCGCGTTGTAGCGCGCCACGCGGCCGCCGATCCCGTATTGCGCGAGCCGCTCCTGCGCGTTGCGGCAATTCTCCTGTTTGCGCTGCGCTTCGGCGGATTTCTCTTCGGATTCCTTGGCCGCCTTTGCCTGGTCCTGCTGGCGCTTGCGGAACGCCTGTTCCTGCTCGGCCGCGGTCTTGGGAGCGGCGCTTTTGGCCGGCTCGCCTTTTGCCGCGCTATCGGCGGGAGCGGCTGCAGGGGCCGAGGTCGGTTTGCGGGACATGGCGCCCGGTTTCATTCCCGCCGGACACGGGTCCTGCGAATAGAAGACTTTCCCGCCGGCGCCGACGCACTTGTAGACCTGCGCCTGGGCGGTCGCAAGGCCGAGGAGCGTGAAGGCGAACAGCACGATCCGGATCATGAGGGTGTTTCGCTTCGAGCGGCTGAGAGGGACCATAGCGAGTTTCAACGCGCCAGTCAATCGGGCGGTGGACGCAACATCTGCAGAATTTACCGGGAGATGCGAGCAGCGTATAATCCGACTTTTGGGTGTGGCAATGCGTCCGGTCCAGAAGGCCCTCACCTTTGACGACGTCCTCCTCGTTCCAGCCCACTCGAAAGTCCTGCCCCGCGATGTCGGCCTGAAGACCAGGCTGACGCGCAATATCCAGCTCAATATCCCGCTCGTCTCGGCGGCGATGGACACCGTCACCGAGTCGCGCCTGGCGATCGCCATCGCGCAGGAAGGCGGCGTCGGCATCGTCCACAAGAATTTCCCGCCGAAGAAACAGGCCGCCGAGGTCGCGAAGGTCAAGCGCTACGAATCGGGCGTGCTGCGCGATCCGGTGACCGTGTCGCCCGACATCACGGTGCGCGAGCTTCTCGCGCTCACGCAGCAATACAAAGTCTCGGGATTCCCGGTGGTCGAAAAGGGCAAGGTGGTCGGCATGGTCACCAACCGCGACTACCGCTTCGAGACCAAGCTCGATCAGCCGGTGCGCGCCATCATGACCCCGCGCGAGCGGCTGATCTACGTCAAGGAAGGCGCGAGTCCCGAGGAGGCGCGCGCGCTGCTGCACAAGCATCGCCTGGAGCGCGTGCTCGTGGTGCGGGACGGTTTCGAGCTGCGCGGCCTGATCACGGTCAAGGACATCCTGAAGTCGAGCGAGCACCCCGAAGCCTGCAAGGACCAGCATGGGAAGCTCCGCGTCGGCGCCGCGGTCGGCGTGGGCGAAGGCACCGAGGAGCGCGTCGCCGCGCTGGTGGAGGCCGGAGTGGACGTCATCGTGGTCGATACCGCGCACGGGCATTCGCAGGGCGTGCTCGACCGGTTGAAGTGGATCAAGCGCAACGCCGGCGCGGCCGAAGTGATCGGCGGCAATATCGCCACGTCCGATGGCGCAAAGGCGCTCGTCGATCATGGCGCCGACGGGGTCAAGGTCGGCATCGGGCCGGGCTCGATCTGCACCACGCGCGTCGTCGCCGGGGTCGGCATCCCTCAGGTCACCGCGATCCAGGACGTCGCGGCGGCCTTGGAGAAAAGCGGCGTGCCGCTCATCGCCGACGGCGGGGTGCGCTTCTCCGGCGACGT
>DASPXL010000455.1:0-5343 GCA_035637375.1 Burkholderiales bacterium | reverse complement strand
CCGATTTTCACCTTGGGTTGGGTGGCGAGATCGAAGGCGCGGCCGTTCCACAGCTCGAGGCGCAGCGAAATGGCCGCGGATTGCTTGAGCTTTTCGATTAGCCGTTCGAGGCGACGTTCGAGAAACATGTGATTTCTTCAGAACTGCGGCTATCATAGCATCGCCCGCAGGGGGGTGTGCGCCTGCGCGGGAGGTGTTCATGCGCAAATGACAAAAGCTCCCCAAGGATTCTGAATTGGAGGCCTTCCTCGCATCGCTCGTCAGCGTCGCCTTTCACGGCACCGCGCTGGGGATGATCCTGTACGTGATCTCGGTCGGCCTGTCGGTGACGATGGGCCTGATGGGGTTCGCCAATCTCGCCCACGGGGTGTTCGCCATGGCCGGGGGCTACATCCTCACCACGGCGATCTCGCGTTTCGGCGTGCCCTTCCCGCTCGCCCTCGCGCTCGCATTCGCGCTCGTCGCCGCCGGCAGCGTGGTCCTCGAGCGGCTGCTTTACTCCAGGCTCTACGCGGCGAGCGACCTCGAGCAGGTGCTGTTCACGATCGGCTTGATTTTCGTCGCGGTGGCGGTGGCGCGCTTCATTTACGGAACGCTCCAGCAGCCGGTGGTTCTGCCCGATTATCTGAAAGGCCAGTTTGCGCTCCTCGGCCGCGATTTCCCGGCTTACCGGGTTTTCATCATCGTTTTCAGCGCGATGATGGTGGGGCTGCTGTGGTTCGGCGTCGAGCGCACGCGCTGGGGCGCGATGGTGCGCGCTGCGGTCGACAACCGCGCCATGGCGCAATCAGTGGGGATCAACACCAAGCGCTTGTTCACGCTCACCTTCGCGCTCGGCAGCGGGCTCGCGGGACTGGGCGGCGGGCTCGGCGCCGAGATCATCGCGATCCAGCCGACCTATCCGTTCGAGAACCTCGTGTATTTCCTGGTGGTAGTCTCCGTCGGGGGCCTCGGCAGCCTGCGCGGGCCGTTCGTCGCGGCGCTTCTTATCGGCATCGCCGACACCGCCTGCAAATACTGGCTGCCGCAATACGGCGCCTTCCCCATCTACGCCGCGACCATAGCCGTCCTGCTGTGGCGGCCGGCCGGACTGTTCGGGAAGCACGCATGAGGCACGAGGGCGGTTACAGCGCCGATACCCGCGTCCGCTGGCCCGAGTTTCTGCCGTGGATCGCCGCCCTCGCCGGCTTCTTCCTGCTGCCGGAGTATCTGTCGCTCGGCGCGCGCATCCTCGTCTACATCCTCTATGCGCTGTCGCTCGATCTCATCGTCGGCTATGCCGGGATCATCACGCTCGGTCACAGCGCCTACTTCGGCGTCGGCGCCTACGCGGCCGGGATTCTCGCCGCGAAGGCGGGGATCACCGACCCGCTCGCGCAGCTTGCCGCCGCGGGGGCGGCGGGCGCCTTGCTCGGGATCGGCACGGGGGCGATCATCCTGCGGACCCGGGCGCTCACGCTGCTCATGCTCACCCTTGCGATCACTTCGGTGTGTCTCGAGATCGCCAACAAGGCGACCGCCCTCACCGGCGGCGCCGACGGGCTTTCCGGCGTTGTCGTCGCGCCGGTTCTCGGCCTGTTCAGGTTCGACCTCTTCGGCAAGACGGCGTATCTCTACTGCTTGGTCGTACTGTTGGTCGGTTGGTGGCTCGTGAGGAAGATGATCTACTCGCCCTTCGGGGCCTCGCTCACCGGGGTGCGCGAGAACAGCCTGCGCATGCACGCGATCGGTGCTCCGGTCTACTGGCGCCTGGTCCTGGTCTATACCTGCTCGGCCGCGATCGCCGGCGTCGCCGGAGGTCTGATCACGCAGACCAACCAGTTCGTGGGGCTGAACGTGCTGACCTTCGAATCCGCAGGCGAGCTGCTGGTGATGCTGATTCTGGGCGGCGTGGGACGCATCTACGGTGCTTTCGTCGGGCCGGTCGTGTACCTCATCGCGCAGGACCTCTTCGCCAAGCAATTCCCGGAGTACTGGGGCTTCGGGATCGGCGTGATGCTCGTGCTCGTGGTGATGTTCGCGCGGGGCGGGATCCTCGGAATCCTCGACGCTCTGCTCGCCAGGCTGCGGAGAAAATCGTGAGCGCTGCGCTCGAAACGTACAGGCTGTGCAAGAGCTTCGGCGCGCTCACCGTGGCCGACGACATCGATTTCCGTCTGCAAACCGGCGCGCGCCACGCCCTGATCGGGCCGAACGGCGCCGGCAAGACCACCTTCGTCAACATGCTCATGGGTGCGCTCGCGCCCTCCTCCGGCCGGATCGTGCTCGGCGGGGAGGACATCACCGCAGTGGGACAGGCCACGCGCGTGAAGCGCGGGCTGGGCCGGACGTTCCAGATCAACGCGCTGTTCCGCCGCCTCTCGGTGCTCGACAACGTGGCGCTCGGCGTGGCCGAGCGCCGCGGAGTCGCCCGGCGCATGCTGCGCGCGGCGAGCGCGCACCGCGAAGTGCGCGACGAAAGCATGGAGCTGCTCGCCACGCTCGGGCTGGCCGAGGACGCGAGCGAGCGCATCCTCGACCTGCCCTACGGCAAGCAGCGCCTGGTCGAAATCGCGATCGCGCTGGGCCTCAAACCCAGGGTGCTGCTGCTCGACGAGCCGGCCGCGGGCGTCCCCTCGGTCGAATCGCACCGCATTCTCCAGGTGCTCGACAATCTGCCCGGGCACATCGCCATCCTGATCATCGAGCACGACATGGACCTCGTGTTCCGCTTCGCGCAGCGCATCACCGTGCTGGTGCAGGGCGAAGTGCTGGTCGAGGGGCCGCCGGAGGAGATCGCCAGAGACCGGCGCGTGCATCAGGTCTATCTCGGGGAGCAGCGGCATGTCTAGGGCCCTTCTTCTTCGAGACGTGCGCGCAGGCTACGGCGAGACGGTGGTCCTCGAGGACGTCGCGTTCGAGCTGCCCGGGCGCGGCGCCCTCGCCGTGCTGGGCCGTAACGGCGTCGGCAAGACCACCCTCCTCGCGACCATCATGGGCCACACGACCTTCCACTCCGGAAGCATCGAATACCAGGGCAGGCCGATCGCGCGGCTGCCGGTCTACGAGCGATGTCGACTGGGAATCGGCCTTGTGCCGCAGGCGCGCGAGATCTTCCCTTCGCTCACGGTCGAGGAGAACCTTGCCGTCGCGGCGCGCCCGGGCCGCTGGACGATCGAGCGCGTCTACGATCTGTTCCCGAAGCTCGCCGAGCGCCGCGGGCACTGGGGCAACCAGATCTCCGGCGGCGAGCAGCAGATGCTCGCGATCGGCCGCGCGCTGATGGGCAATCCGACGCTGCTGCTCATGGACGAGCCGCTCGAGGGGCTCGCGCCGATCATCGTCGAGGTCCTGCTCCAGGCCGTGCAGCGCCTGATCCGCGAGGACGCGCTCGCGGTCGTGCTGGTCGAGCAGCACGCCAAAGTCGCGCTCGAAGCGACGCAGAGCGCGCTCGTGCTGAACCGCGGCCGCGTGGCCTACAGCGGTCCGAGCGCGGACCTGCTCGCCGATCCGCAGCGCCTGACTAGCCTGGTGGTCGCCTAGCTCGCGCCGACATGCTGGCCGTCCTCCTCCCCGCGCTGGTCTTGCTCGCGATGACGCACGCGGAGCCTTCGGCTGCGCAGGATCGCCAAGCGCGCATGGTGGCTGAAATCGCCGCGATGGCGCGCGAGACCGGCGTGGAAACCGGACGGCCGAGGTTCCGTGACGCGGTGATGGCGGCGATGGGAAAAGTCCCGCGCCACCGCTTCGTCCCGTTCCTGCAGCAGATCTTCGCCTACGACAATCGCCCGCTGGCGATCGGCGAGGGCCAGACGATCTCTCAGCCCTACATCGTCGCGCTGATGACCGACCTGCTCGATCCCAAGGCGGGGGACACGGTGCTGGAGGTGGGCACGGGCTCGGGCTACCAGGCGGCGGTGCTCGCCGAGCTCGTCGCGAAGGTCTACACGATCGAGATCGTCGAGCCGCTGGGAAAGCAGGCGAAGCGGCTCCTCGCGGAGCTCGGCTACCGCAACATCGAGGTCAGGATCGGCGACGGCTACGGCGGCTGGCCCGAGGCTGCGCCCTTCGATTCGATTATCGTCACTGCGGCACCCGCGGAGGTTCCAAGGCCCTTGATAGACCAGCTCAAGCCCGGCGGGCGAATGGTGATCCCGGTGGGAGGATCCTCCGACGTTCAGCAGCTCCTGCTCCTGGAAAAGCGGCCGGACGGCACCGCCACGACAAAGCGAACCCTGCCGGTGAGATTCGTGCCCCTCACGAGAACGGGCGGCGGGAAATAGCCGCGCACTCGCCCAACGCTTGGCGCGATTTCTTCCCCCACCCTCGCTCGTGGCAAAATAGCGCTCATGAGAGACTACTGGCTGAGCAAGCTCTTCTTCGATCTTCAGAGTTCCGCTCCGCTCGGCGAGGAATACCGCGCCGACCGTAAGACGATCCTCGACCGCTATCCCCTGAAGCCCGAAGTGCGCGCCGCCGTCGAGCGCGACGATGTCGCATTCCTCGCTCCGCGGGTCAACCCCTACCTTCTGCGCTTCTACTTCGTGGTTGCCGGCATGCCCGAAGCGGAGTTCCTGAAAAGGGTGAGGACCGCCGGGGCCGCCGCCGCCGCGAGGTCGAGCCATGGCTAGGCTCGCCGGCGTATTTGCTTCGAGTCACGCGCCGCTTATCATCCGCGGCTGGAAAGACGTCAAGCCGGCCAACCAGCAGGACCTGAGGCGCGCGCTCACCGAGCTCGGCCGGCGCATCAAGGCCGCGCGGCCCGACGTGCTCGTCGAGATCGCGCCCGACCATTGGGTGAATTTCTTCATCGACAATCTGCCCGGCATCTGCATCGGCATGGGCGAAGAGCACGAGGGGCCGGCCGAGCCTTGGATGAAGGATTGTCCTTTCAAGAAAATCTCCGGGCACCCGAAACTCGCCAACCACATCCTGCAGACCGCGCTCGAGCGCGACTTCGAGCCCTCCGTGTCGCATCATCTGACGCTCGACCACGGCTTCTGCATTCCGCTGTGGAGAGGCGGGCTCGATCCCCTGCCCCCGATCGTTCCGATCATCTTCAACGACCTCGAGCCGCCGTATCCGAGCGTGCGGCGCTGCCTGCAGTGGGGAACCATGCTCGCGGAAGCGATTCGCACCTATCCGGAAGACATTCGCGTGGCGGTCCTCGCGACCGGGGGCTTGAGCCACTCGATCGGCGAGCCCACCATGGGCGAGATCGACGAGCCCTTCGACCGCGAATGCATCCGCCATTTCGAGAGCGGCGACGATCACAAGCTCGTCGATTTTCTGAACGAACGCCTGCCCACCATAGGCAACGGCGCGGCCGAGATCCGCAACTGGGTCGCCGCCCACGGCGCGGCC
>DASPXL010000454.1:0-2040 GCA_035637375.1 Burkholderiales bacterium | reverse complement strand
GCGAGCACGGTGCACGACTTGACCGGGTTGCCGTCGAGGACCACCGTGCACGCGCCGCAGTGCGAGGTGTCGCAGCCGACGTGGGTGCCGGTCATCCGGAACACCTCGCGGATAAGATGAACGAGCAGGAGCCGCGACTCGACTTCGGCTTCGCGCGCAGCCCCGTTGATGGTGACGCTGATCTTGTGTTTCGCCATGGTCACTTCCCTCCCGCCCGCTGCACCGCTTTGCGCAGGGCGCGCGCCGTCAGGACGCGGGCCATTTCCTTCTTGTATTCGACCGAGCCGCGCCGGTCGGCGGAAGGCGAGCTCTTCGCCGCCGCCATCTTCGCCGCTTCCGCGATCGTTTTCTCATCCGGCATCTTGCCGGTGAGGAACTTCGCCGCGTCGCCGGCCTCGACCGGCGTGAGGGCGGCATTGGTGAGGCCGATGGCGGCGCGCTCGATCGCGCCCTTCGCGTTCAGCGTCAGCTGCACCGCCGCCGCCGCGACCGCGAAGTCCCCGGTCTTGCGCTTCAACTTGGCGTAGGCTCCGCCGCTTTTGGGCGGCGGCGCCGGAATGCGGATCTCGGTGAGGATCTCGTTCGGCGCAAGCGCCGTGGAATAAAGCCCCTTGTAGAACTGGTTTGCCGGTATGCTGCGCTCGCCTTTCGGTCCTCGCGCGACGAAAGTGGCGCCGAGCGCGAGCATGACCGCCGGCTGGTCGTTCCCGGGATCGCCGTTCGCCACGTTTCCGCCCACGGTCCCGCGGTTGCGCACCAGCGGATCGGCGATCAGCGGAACGGCGTCGGCGAGAATGGGGTATTGGGTGCGGATCAGATCGGAGCGCTCGAGCGCCGCCTGCCGCGTCATCGCCCCGATCTTGAGAAACCCGCCCTCTTCCTTGATGTAGTCGAGCCCCGGAATGCGGCCGATATCCACCAGGTGCGCGAACGATGCAAGGCGCAGCTTCAGCATGGGCAGGAGGCTCATGCCGCCGGAGAGGACCTTGGCCTGGTCGCCGTGACTGGAGAGCAGCTTCACCGCCTCGTCGAGCGTGCCCGGACGGTGATAATCGAATGCCGCAGGAATCATCGGTCCCCCCTTTCCGCGCTTTGCGCGCCACAACTCCATTGGCCGAATCAGGACGGCGCGGCTTCAAGCGGCGCGCCGTACCTCCCGGGTGAACGTATGCCGACGGGATATTATTTCCAGCTTGGCCGACGATACATTACGCCACGAATCGGAGCAAGCTCACCAGGGTCGTGTTGAAAGCGAAGATCTCGACCCGCTTCATGGTGCGGCGCAACGCAAAAGCAGGGAGCACGCGGTTATAGTTCACGATCCGTGCGCCCTTGCGCCGCCCGAGGCGTAGCGCGCGGGCTCGGCGAGGAACTTTGTGCGGCAGCCCGCGCAGCAGAAGTAATACCTGGCGCCGCTCACCTCGGCGGTGTGGCGCGTCCCCGCCACCGTCACGCTCATGCCGCACACCGGATCGATCGCTTCGCGCGGCACTTCCGCGATCTTCGGCGCCCGGACCGCTGAGCGCCGGCGCCGCTCGACGATCTGCGCCATGATGCTCAAGGCGATCTCTTCGGGCGTGCGCGCGCCGATGTCCAGGCCCGCCGGCGCCGCGATCGCATCCAGCGCATCGCGCGGGACGCCGCGGGCGAGCAGCGCATCGCGCAGCTGCGCGAAGCGCTTCGGGCTTGCGATGACTCCAAGGTACGCGGGGGCGCGCGCGGCGACCGCCTCGATCGCTTCCAGGTCGCGCTCGCCCATGGTCGCCACGAGCACATGCGCCCCGCGCGGCACGGCATCCGCGGCGATCGCCTTCAGCACGCGCTCGGCGTCGGGGAAGTTCTCCTTGTCCGCATCCGGGTCGACGACCTCGACGCGGTATCCCATGGCTTGGCCGATGCGCGAGAGCACCCGGACCGCGGGCGAGCTGCCGAACAGAAGCAGCCGCGCCACCGGCAGAACAGGCTCGACGTAGATCTCCACGGTACCTCCGCTGTCGCAAGTCATGGGCAGCGCGACGACCCCGGCGCGCTGCCCTTCGC
>DASPXL010000453.1:0-10889 GCA_035637375.1 Burkholderiales bacterium | reverse complement strand
GCGCTGCCTATCGGTTTCGAGCAGACCATCTCGCAGCCCTTCATTGTGGCGCGCATGCTCGAGGCGCTGCGCGGCGGGAGGCTATTGGGGAAGGCGCTCGAAATCGGCACCGGGTGTGGATATCAGGCTGCGCTGCTCGCGCGGCTCGCAACAGAAGTCTATTCGGTCGAGCGCATCGCGGGACTGCTCGAAAAGGCGCGCGACAACCTGCGCCCCTTGCGCTTGTCGAACCTGCGCCTGGTGCACGCCGACGGTACCGAAGGCTTGGCCGAGGCGGCGCCGTTCGACGGCATCGTCGTCGCTGCGGCGACGCCCGGGATTCCGCGCGCGCTTTTGCAGCAGCTTGCGCGGGGTGGCAGAATGATAGTGCCCGTGGGAATCGACGATCAAGCGCTGTGCCTCATCGAGCGGACTCCGACCGGATTGACCGAGAAATGGCTGGACGCCGTGCGCTTCGTGCCTTTAAGAGGCGGCAAACAGTGAATCTGTCCGGCGCGCTTTCAGCGGCGCTCGCCGTCGTGCTTCTTGCAGGGTGCGCGAGCCCGTACCGCGCGCCCGGCGTCGAGCCCGAACGGGCGACCGCGCGTGCGCCCGCCGTAAAACCCGCGCCGCCGCCTGAGGAGCAGCGGCCCGAGACCTACACCGTCAAGCGCGGCGACACCCTCTACAGCATCGCGCTCGACAACGGCCTCGACTACCGGGATCTCGCCGCCTGGAACAACGTCACCGATCCCGCCGTCATCGGGACCGGGCAGGTGCTGCGGATGCGGCCGCCGGCGTCGGTGCCCGCGCAGCCCGAGACCGGCGTGCAGGTGCAGCCGGTGACCGTTCCCGGATCCCTGGAGGCCCGGCCGCTAGTCGCCGACCCGCGGGCGGGCGCGGAGGCGCCGCGGGCCGCGGGCGATCTCCTCAAGACCGGGCCCAAGGCGATGAAGCTGCCCTACTCGGAGGAAAACCTCGCCATGCTGCAGCGGCAGGCGCCGCTCAAACCGGATCTGAAATTCGAGCCCACGCCTGCGCCGCCGGGCTCAGGCGACGATCCCGACAGGGTCGACTGGATCTGGCCGGCCTCGGGCCGCATTCTCGCCGGCTTCTCCGAGGCGACCAACAAGGGCGTGGATATCCTCGGCAAGATCGGCGACCCCGTCTATGCCTCGGCGGCCGGACGCGTCGTCTACAGCGGCACGGGACTGCGCGGCTTCGGCAGGCTCGTCATCATCAAGCACAACCAGACCTACCTTTCCGCCTACGCCCACAACAGCAACATCTTCGTGAAAGAAGGGCAGAACGTGGGGAAGGGCCAGAAGATCGCCGAGATCGGCAACACCGATTCCCCTCAGGCGAAGCTCCATTTCGAGATCCGGCGCCTCGGCAAGCCGGTCGATCCGCTGAAATTCCTGCCGGAGCGGCCGTCGTGAGCCCGGGCGCTCCCGAGAGCGAGGTCCAGGCGGACTGGGCCGGGGGCGATTCTGCCGATGCAGTCGCGCCGGCGCTCGCGGTCTCCGAGGGCCCCCAGCGCGAGGTCCCGGATGAGGCGGCGCAAGCCGCTTCGCGCACGGCGGCGGGCGAAATCGCCGCGGAAGAAGCCCGCGCCCTGAGCGACGCGACCCAGCTCTATCTGCACCAGATCGGTCTCAACCGCCTGTTCACGCCCGGGGAGGAGCTGCACTTCGCGCGGCGCGCGGCGGCCGGCGATTTCGCCGCGCGCCAGAAGATGATCGAGCACAACCTGCGCCTGGTGGTGAACGTCGCCAAGGGCTATCTCAACCGCGGCATGCCGCTCCTCGATCTCGTGGAGGAAGGCAACCTCGGCCTCATGCACGCGCTCGACAAGTTCGACCCGGAGCGCGGCTTTCGCTTCTCGACTTACGCCACCTGGTGGATCAGGCAGAACATCGAGCGCTCGATCATGAACCAGTCGCGCACCATCCGGCTGCCGGTGCACGTGATCAGGGAGCTGAACACGGTGCTCCGGGCGAAGCGCCACCTCGAGGCGCACGCGGACCGCGAGCCGAGCGCCGAGGACATCGCGCACCTCGCCGGCAAGGACCCCGCGGAAGTGCGCCGGATGCTGATGCACGGCGAGCACACCTCATCGCTCGACGCGCCCCTCGATGTCGATCCGCTGCTCTCGATCGGCGAATCGATCGCCGATGAGAGCGGCACGAGCCCGGAGCTGCAGCTTCAATCGACCGAGATCGAGTCGCTGGTTCGCGAATGGCTCGCTCAGCTCACCGACAAGCAGCGCACCGTCATCGAGCGGCGCTTCGGCCTGAACGGGGGAGAATTGCTGACGCTCGAGCAGCTCGCCTCGCAACTGGAGCTCACGCGGGAACGGGTGCGCCAGATCCAGCTCGAGGCCTTGGCGCATCTGCGGCGCATCCTGCGCCGGCGCGGCCTGTCGAAGGAGATCCTGCTCTAGGGAGGTTGTTGGAAAGGGGGGCATGCCCCCCTTAAATCCCCCGAAATTTGAGGCTGGAGAGCGCGGGGATTTCCCCGCGCTCTCCAGCCTCTAGCGGACGTTGTCCGGAATGGTATTCGGGGGGTTGCGCTTCAGCGGCGCGTCGCCTTCCCGGTTGATGGTCTGGGCGAAATCGATGTTCTTCGTGAGCTCCTCCAGGTACAGGTGCTGCCCGCCGAAGTGGTCCTGGGCGTACTTGTGGGCCCCGCCGAGGTCGGCGTCGAGGCGCCGGCTCGCGCTCTCGTAAAAGTGCGGAGTCTTCCTCACGAGGTCCTCTCCCGATTCATAGAGGACCTCTTCCCTCCCGTCCGGGAGGCGCTTGCGGGTGATGCCGCCGGCGAGAAATTCCGGATAGAGCCGGTCGCGGCACTTTTCGAGGTAACACCTGTCGGACATCTGCGCAATGATGTCCGCCGAGCCGAGCAGGCTGCCGAGGAGCTTGTAGGCGAGCGAGGGCACCTTGATTTCGGAGACCGGGATCTCGTAACCGGTGAAGTGGATCAGCGCCGCGGCGATGTCGGCCACCTCGCCCATGCCGATCTTGGGCAGGTAATCCCTCAGAAAGCGCGCGCCGCGCGAAACGTGCGTCAGCGTGAGCTCGCCCCCGTTCTTGTGCCGCGTGTCGTCGAGCGCCCGTATGTAGCCGCAATCGTGGAACAGGGCCGTGATCACGCCGAGCCGGAACATCGACGCGTCGAACGATTCCGCGCCGATCCGGCCGCGCTCGTATCCGTCGATCAGCCGCGCCATGGCGAGCGTGACGTCGAGAACGTGCTGGACATCGTGATAGGCGGTGTCGCAAGCGTGGTATCCGGGACGCTCTCCTCGATACAGCGCACTCAGGTCGCCGAAGGCCTGGTCGATCTGCGCCGTCGACGCCCTGGGATACAGCTGGAGAAAAATCTGGTTGACTTCTGAATTGACGATCGCCGAGTCGGTGGTGTTGACTCGGGCAGACACATCGTACTCGTTGCCGCGACGGTTCATCTGAATTGCACCCCCAAGGTAAACGCACTCCTCCCCAAGTGCAATCGCATCGTCATTCTAGCGCTGATTTTGCGGGCTGTGGGCCCGAAAATCGTCATTTCCTTGCTTTCGCACCCACTTTCTTGTTCTTCCGGTTTGTAGTTAGGCAGCCACATGCGACCGCCGAATCGCCACAATGAAGCTCCGACGACTTGAGCTGTCGCCGAAAAAGTCTCAAGTCCTCAGTGTAAAAGGATTGAAGTCCGTGTGCCTGTCGTAGTAGTCCTCCTGCTCGGCGCGCTTCAGCCACCCGACGACGGCGTAGGTCAACGGGGTGAACGCCACCTCTATCCCGACCTTGGAGACGAACTGGACCAGCATGATCTGAGGCAGCCTTTCGTCCGGAATCAGCCCGCTCCCCCAGAACGCGAGCGGATAGAAGATCAGCGAATCGACGCCTTCGCCGAAGATCGTCGAGCCGATGGTGCGCGTCCACAGCCACCGGCCCCGAGTGAGGATTTTCATCTTCGCGAGCACGAATGAATTGACGAACTCCCCGCACAGGAACCCGATCAGGGAAGCGGCGGCGATGCGCCAGGTCGACCCGAAGGCGATCTCGTAGGCGGCCTGGTTTTCCCAGAAAGGCGCGGGAGGCAGCCGGACCACGATCCAGGCCATCAGGGCCGCGAACGCGAGGCCGGCGAAACCGGCCCAGATCACGCGCCGTGAGCGGGCATAGCCGTACACTTCGGTGAGGATGTCGCCGAAGACATAGGAGATCGGGAAAAACAGCACGCCCGCCCCGGGCGTCACCTCGCCAATCAGGGGGAAATCGAACTGCCAGATCTTGGCCGGGCCGATCAGGTTCGAGCAGATCAGCACGGTGACGAAGGCCGCCATGACGAACTCGTAGTAGCGGTACTGGCGCGCCGGTGAATTCATGGATTTTCCTTTTTGATATTCGGCGCCGGGGGAGCGGGAGGTCCGGTCCTTGCGCGGGCAAGCTCCGCAGCCAGATCGAGGACCGCCGAGGCATAGAGGTTGGAGCGGTTGTAGCGCGTGAGGACAAAGTAATTCCGCAGCGTCACGCGGAACTCGGACGGCTGTCCCGGCGTTTCCAGCTCGATCAGCGCGCACAGCGCGTCGGAAGGCAGGGGAACGGCGGGCTTGACGCCGAACCCGGGCAGGTCGGCGGCGCGATGTGCCGGCGCGACTCCGGTATCGGCAAGCTTGCGCCAGTCCTCGCCCTTCACCTCGGCGCCGAAGGCGACCGGCTCTCCGCGGGCCCAGCCGTGCGACTTGAGAAAATTGCCGATGCTGCCGATGGCGTCGGCAGCGCTGGTGGCGAGTTTGATATGTCCGTCGCCGTCGTAATCCAGCGCGAAGCGGCGGTAGCTCCCCGGCATGAACTGCGGGATGCCGATCGCCCCGGCGTAGGAGCCCTTGACGCGCAGCGCGTCGATGCGCATCTCGCGCGTGAAGACCAGGTAGTTCTCGAGCTCGGTCCGGAAGAAGTCGGCGCGCTTCGGGTAGTCGAACGCGAGCGTGGACAGCGCGTCGATCACCCTGTAGGTCCCGACGTTGCGGCCGTAGGTGGTCTCGACGCCGATGATGCCGACGATGATCTCCGCGGGGACGCCGAACTCCGTGGCGGCGCGCCCGAGGGGCTCGGCGTGGTGATTCCAGAATTGCACGCCCGCGTCGATGCGCTCTCGATTGATGAACAGGGCGCGGTAAGCCTGCCAGGAGGCGAGCGCCGTTTCGGCGGGCTGCTCCATCGCCTTGATGATGGCCGGCTGAAACTGCGCCCGGCCGAAGACGCGGTTGAGCTCGCTGCGGGTGAAGCGGTGCTTGTGCACCATCTCGGCGATGAACTGCTTCACTTCCTTGCGCTGCGGATAACCGGGCGCCGCCAGCGAGGCTGCCGGCAGCGCGAGCGCCGCGGCGAGGAGAAAGTGTTTCAGACGCTGTTTCAGATCGATCTGAAACAGCCCTGATATAGGGGAGCATGAGGGGATGTGTCCCCTCATCTCGTGTATTGGATCGGCCCTCAAGGCCTGAATTCCCGAACCAGTTGTTTCATGCGGGCAACCGAATGGGTATCGGCGCGCGGGCCGTAGCGCAGATCGACGTAAAGCGCCGCGATGGCGCGCACCGCCGCCTCGCGCGCCGGGAGCCGCCCGGCGACGCGGTCGCAATAATCGAGCGGGCCCTCGGGGAGCGCGCGCGCGAGGCCCGCGCTGGCGAGCTTGTCGCAAAAGCGCAGCCACGCGCTCTGCACCGCGTCCTCGCGCCGGATTCCGCGAAGCAGCGCGAGCGCGACGAGCAGCAGCACCCCGGCCACGCTCCAGAACAGCATCACCGTCATGGTCTGCCAGCTCGGCTGCTGCACCCCGAGCCAGGTGAGCATCTCGCGCTGCCGATCCGGGTTGTAGCCGAGCACCCATTGGTTCCACTGGTTTGTGACCGCCTCCCAGTTGTTGCGCAGGGCCTTGAGCCAGTCGCTGCCGGTGCGCATGAGCAGGGGCAGCGCCGCTCCCCTTGGCCGGGCCGCCGTGATGCCGAGCTCGATGCGCACGGGGACTGCGGCCGCGGTGGGGTCGACGCGCGTCCAGCCGTTTTCGGCGAGCCATACCTCCGCCCAGGCGTGGGCGTCGGCCTGGCGCACCACCATGTAGCCGTCCACCGGGTTGGTGTCCCCGCCCTGGTAGCCGGTCACGACGCGGGCGGGCACGCCGGCGGCGCGCATCAGGAAAACGAAGCTCGAGGCGAAATGCTCGCAGAATCCCTGCCTGGTGTTGAACAGGAACTCGTCCACCGAATTGGAGCCGAGGATCGGCGGCGAGAGCGTGTATTCGAAGCGGCTGCTGCGGAAGAATTCGACGGCCCGGCGAACGATCGCGGCGTTGTCGCCGGAGGAGTCGCGCCACTCGCGCGCGAGCCCCTGCGCCCGGGGGTTGAAGACGCGCGGAAACCTGAGCGCGAGCGCGAGGTCCGCGGGATCGGCTCCGCTGGTCGCCGCGAAATTCGGATAGGAGCGCATCTCGTAGCGCATGCGGCTGCGGACCGGCGTCAGGGAGATGACCTGGTAGTCGCTCGTCACGCGGGCGCCTGGCGGGAGGACCGTCGGCATTTCGAGCGCAAACATCCAGTTGCGGTTGTGCGGCTCGAGGGTCACTTCGTAGTCGACCGGCGCGCCGTCGACGCCGATCCTCATGTCCCGGCGCAGCTGGGGCAGACCCACCCGCCAGGTCGTGCCGTCGAAATCCGAGAGCACCGGGCCGCGCCAGTAGAGCTGGCCGCGGGGGGGAGTCTGGTCTTTGAATTTGACGCGGAACGCGATGGAATCGGAGAGCGACAAGCCGCTGATCGAGCCGGGCGACATCGTCTCGGAGAGGCCGGTCATGCCGGTGTAGGCGTCCTGCGGCATCCCCCACAGGGGACCCTGTACCCGGGGAAAGAGAAAAAAAAGCAGCAGCATCACCGGGCCTGCCTGGAGGAGCATTCGGCCGGCGGTCTTTGCGTCGTCCATGACCGGGCGCTGCGGCGCGCTGAACCCGACCAGCGTCGCGGTGGTGATAAAGACCGTGAGCAGCATCAGCGCTGCGGTCGGAATGGACTGGGAATAGAAAAAGTTGGACAGGGCGACGAAGTAGACCAGGAAGGCCACGACGAAAACGTCGCGCCGTTCGCGCGTCTCCATCAGCTTCAGGAAAAGCAGCAGCACGAGCAGGGTCACCCCGGGGTCGCGCCCCATGATCGTGCGGTAGGAAAAAAAGACTCCGGTTGCGCTGGCGAGCGTGAGCAGAAGCAGCAGCCAGCGCGCGGGCAGCGCGCGCGAGCGCAGCGCAAGCGCGGCGCGCCAGACGAGCAGGACCGCCGCGGTCGCGTCGACCCACCAGGGCAGCCACAAGGCGTGAGGAGCCACGGTGAGCGTGGCGGCGGCGACGAGCGCCACCAGCGGCGCGAGCGGCAGCGCCTCTGCGGATTTCAGCTCAGCCATGGAAAAGCGCGAGCTCCTTCAGGCAGCGCTCCCTGTGGGCGAATCCTTCGCCGAGCGGCACCTCCGCGTCCGGAAGCTTCAGGCCGTAGCGCAGCCCGCGCTCCTCGGCAAGCAGCACCCAGCGCGCGAGGCGCGACAGGCGCGCCTCGGTGTGCATGTCGGCAGGCAGCTGCGCCCAGTCGAACCACAGCTCGGAGGCGGCGCGGCCCTCGAAGAGCTTGGTGAGCAGCAGCTCGCTCCGGGCCGAGGCTTTCCAGGCGATATGGCGCGGGGAATCGCTCGCCTGGTAGGGCCGGAGGCCCGAGAAATCGTCGGTCCCCGCGCCCGAGGAGATCGCGTCGCCGGTGTGAGCGTCCGAATACGGCAGGGGCAGGGGAGCGGAATCGGGCCGCGGATAGACCAGCGCGCGCATGTCCGGCTGCACGTAGCTCCAGGCGCACATCAGTCCGAGGGGAAACCGCGTCTCCACGGTGACGCGCTCGAGCTGCAGCCAGCCGCGCTTTTCGGCTTTCAGCGGCAGCACGACCGGCGAGTGCCGGTGGGCCGGCGCGTCGCAGCTCGCCGCGGCTCCGCGGCAGACGAGGTCGAGGGAGTGACGATCGAAGCCGCCCTTGTTCTCGAACACGAGCTGAAACTGCGCGCTGTCCCCCGCGAACACGGGTGACACGCGCCCGGCGCTCACGTAGAGGTGCGCGAGGTTGCGGAACGTGTGCAGGATCGAGACGACGCCCAGGCCCGCGAGCAGGAACGTGAGGACGTAGCCCAGGCTCAAGCTGTAGTTGATCGAGCCGAGCAGCATGAGGACGAGGGATCCCCCGAAGGAGAGGCCGTGGCGCGTGGGCAGGATGAAGACGCGGCGCTGGCTCAGGAACACCACGCCCGGCTCGGGCGCGTGCCGCCCGAACACCCATTGATAGAAATTGTAGGCCTGCGAATATTGCAGTATCCGGTCGAGCTTCACGGGATCGGCACCGCCGAGATCAGGCCGTTCGCCTTGTCGATGCTCGAGGTGCGTACCCCGTCGTGCACCGGCCGCAGCCGGTGGCCCGCCACGCCGGGAAGCACGGCCTGCACGTCCTCGGGAACGGCCTTGTCTCGGCCCTCGAGCAGCGCCCAGGCGCGCGAGGCGTGCAAGAGCGCGAGCGCCGCCCGGGGCGAGAGGCCCGTCGCGTATTCGGGCGAGCGCCGCGAGTGCTCGACGAGCGCCTGGATGTAATCGAGAAGCGGCGGCGCGACGTGCACTGCTTTCACCATCGATTGCAGGCGTACCAGCTCCCCCGCGGCGAGGCACGCGTCGATGCCGGCGATCATGTCGCGGCGGTCGGCGCCCTCCAGCAGCTCGCGCTCCGCGTCGCGGTCGGGATAGCCCAATTCGATCCTCATCAGGAACCGGTCGAGCTGCGATTCGGGCAGCGGAAACGTGCCCACCAAGTGCGAGGGGTTCTGCGTCGCGACGACGAAGAAGGGCTCAGGGAGCCTGCGCGTCTCGCCTTCGGCCGTGACCTGGTGCTCTTCCATCGCCTCGAGGAGCGCCGACTGGGTCTTGGGCGTGGCGCGGTTCACCTCGTCGGCGAGGATCAGCTGCGCGAAGATCGGCCCCGCGTGGAACTTGAAGCTCGCGCTCTCGCGCTCGTACACCGAGACGCCGATGATGTCGGCGGGCAGTATGTCGCTCGTGAACTGGATGCGGTGAAAATTCAGGCCGAGCAGCTTCGCGAGAACGTGCGCGAGGGTCGTCTTGCCCACGCCCGGAAGGTCCTCGATCAAAAGGTGCCCGCGCGCGAGCAGGCAGGCGAGCGCGAGGCGGATCTGGCGCTCCTTGCCGAGGATGATCTTTCCCGCCTGCTGGACGACGCCGTGAATCAGCGCAGAGGACATTGCGGTGCGGCCGTGCCGGCAAAATCGTCGATGAAAGTCGTCAGTTTACTGGAAAGCCGCTATGATGGGATGCGGAAAACGGGCGAGTCTCATGGCGACGGCCTTCATCACTCACGCCGACTGCGCAAGACACGACATGGGCCGGACCCATCCGGAAAGCCCGGGGCGGCTCGCCGCGATCGAAGACCACCTCATCTCCTCGGGCCTCGCCGGGTTGATCGAGCGTCACGAAGCGCCCGCGGCCAAGGTGAGCGAGCTTGCCCGTGTGCATCCGCCCCAATACATCGAAGCAATCCGCCAGGCTTCGCCGCGCTCCGGAATCGTGCACCTGGATCCCGACACCGCGATGTGCCCCCACACCTGGGACGCGGCGCTGCGCGCCGCGGGCGCCGCCGTTCTCGCCACCGACCTCGTGATCGGCGCTCGCGCCGAGAACGCCTTTTGCGCGGTGCGCCCGCCCGGCCATCACGCGACGCGCACGCGAGCCATGGGCTTTTGCCTGTTCAATAACGTCGCGGTCGGAGCGAAACACGCGCTCGAGCAGCACGGCGTCGAGCGCGTCGCAATCGTGGACTTCGACGTGCACCACGGCAACGGCACCGAGGACATCTTCAGCGACGACGGGCGCGTGGTGATGGCGAGCGTCTTCCAGCACCCGTTCTACCCCTACAGCGGGACCGAAGACCCCGCGCCCAACATGGCGAACGTTCCGCTGCCGGCGGGTTCGGACGGCAGGGCGCTCCGGACCGCGGTGGAAAAAATCTGGATACCCGCGCTCGAGGAGCTGCGCCCGCAGATGATTTTTATCTCTGCGGGATTCGACGCGCACGTCGAGGACGACATGGCCGGCCTGCGTTTCACCGACGCCGACTACGCCTGGGTCACGCAGCGCATCAAGGAGGTCGCGGACAAGTACGCCGACGGCAGGATCGTCTCGGTGCTCGAGGGAGGCTACGCGCTCTCGGCGCTCGGACGGAGCGTGGTGACGCACCTCAAGGTTTTGGGCGGACTGTAGCGCTTTAGCTGCCCGCGGCTCGCTCAGTTCGGATCCCAGGGCTCGCACACGCCGCGGTAAGCACTGGCGGCGAGGTTGCGAAAAGCCTTGTCCGGATCGAGGTGCACGCTCTTGTCGAAGTGCCAGGCGTTCTGCGCGCTGTAGCGCGCACAGACCTCGCGGCCGCGCTTTTGCTTCCAGTCCTCGCAGGCGAGCAGGGTCGTCACCACCACGCTGTCGTGTTGGTCCTCCACGAAGTGCACGCCGGTCTCGCCGACGTAGCGGTGCAGGCCGCGCTTGCCGGCCGCGCGGCTGTGTATGACTCGCGCGGTTTCCGGGTCGCTGCGAATGTTCTCGATCACCATCAGCATGTCGGCGCGGTCGCGCAGAGCGAATCGCGCCTCCGCCGCCGCCCAGTCGTCGACGCTGTAGAAGTCGCAGACGAGGTCCCGCGCTTCGATGAGCTGCTCGAGTCGAACCGCGGCGGACGCGGGCCCCGCGATCAGCAAAGCGCCGACCGCAGCGATCCCCGATCCGATGGCGTGTCTGATGTCCGCGTTCATTCAGGCAGCCACCGGGCTCCCGCG
>DASPXL010000452.1:0-3400 GCA_035637375.1 Burkholderiales bacterium | reverse complement strand
TGCCGTTTCTTCTTTTCTCCGTGTACTTCGGGGCGCTCGCCGACCGCTACGACTGCCGGCGCATCATCCAGTTCGCGATGCTCCTCTTCATGGGGGTGTCGCTCGCCTGGGGCCTGCTCTTCCTCACCGACACGATCGAGCTGTGGCACGCCGCGGTCCTGCTCACCGTGCACGGGATGGCCGGGGTCATCTGGGGGCCCGCGAGCCAGCTCCTGATCCACGACATCGTCGGGACCGAGCAGTTGCAAAGCGCGATCCGGCTGAGCGCCACGGGCCGTTACCTGGGGCTGCTGATGGGTCCCGCAGTGGGCGGCGGGCTGATGCTGCTGCTCGGTCCGCCAGTAGGGCTTCTCGTAAACGTCGCGATCTACGTTCCGCTGTTCCTGTGGCTCTTGAGAATCCCCTACGATGGCCACCGCCGCCAAGCGCAAGGGGCGCCGCGGCGCGCGACCGGACTCGCGAACACGCTCGCGCTCCTGCGCGAGGTCTCGGGCAACCGCACGATCTTCTCGATGATCCTTCTCGCGGGGGTCTCTTCGCTTTTCGTCGGCAACGCGTTTCAGGCGCAGATGCCGGAGTACGCGCACGACCTGGGAACCGACGATGCGGGCGTGCGCTACAGCATCCTGCTCGGGGCGAACGCCGCGGGCGCGCTCGCCGGCGGCCTCGTCCTCGAGAGCCGGGGACTGCTCCAGCCGCGACCGCGGACTGCGATCGTCTTCACGCTCCTGTGGTGCCTGGTCATCGCCGGTTTCGCCGCGGCGACGAGCTATCCTCTCGCCGTCGCGCTCATGTTCGTCGCCGGGTTCCTGAATCTCGCCTTCAGCGCGATGTCGCAGACGCTCGTCCAGGTCCACGCCCCGGCGCAGCTGCGCGGCCGCCTGATCGGGCTCTACAACACCGCGAACAACGGCCTGCGCGCCTTCAGCGGCGTCACCGTCGGGCTGCTGGGCAGCTTGATCGGGGTCCACTGGTCGCTCGCGCTGAGCGCGCTCGCATTGCTTGCGACTACCATAGGACTGTGGGCGTTTTCGATGCGGAGCGGATAGGGAATCGGTTTCCGCACTCACCGTCGGCGTCGCTGCTGGCTCAACTGACGCCGGAGATTCGACACGCGACGTTCAATATCCGCGCCGATTTCCGCGATGTTGGGCCGAGGCACGCCGCAGCGCGCCGCCGCCTTCGGAAATCGGCGGACGGCTTTGCACACCTCCGCGATGAGGGCCGGCGCGCGCGCGACGCCCCAGCGTCGAGCCACTTCGACGAGCGCCTCGCCGGAGGGCGGGAGCCGGTCGTGGAGAAAGATCAGGACGTGCTCTCTGCGGTCGCCGATATCGGGCACGAGATCGAACGCGGGCGCAAGCCGGTACCCTCCGGCATCCGCAAGCATCCAGAAGTTCTTGAGATGGTCGTCGGTGTTACCGATCGCCGCGTTGAAGACCATCAGCCGGAAGAACCGCTCGACATCGGCTCGCGGCGCGGCGGAGTGCTTGCGAACCCGCTCGGCAAGCTCCGTGTAGGTCAGAGCATGGGCTCCCGGCGTTTCCCGGCACAGCGTCTTCAGGCTGATCATGTGCCGGCGCCCGCCCTCGAGCGTCACGTCGAATCGCCGCACGAGCAGCGCCTTTCGCTTTCCGAGCGGCACGAGCTTCGCTTCCGGCACTTCCAGCCCGCAAGTCTCAGCAAGCGCGAGCGCAGCGGCTTCGAGTCCCACGACGTCGAAGCGGCCGTCCCGGTTTCGGCTCGGAAACTTCGCGATCCAGCGCCGCTCGCCTTCATCCACGAGCGCTTTCGGACGCGCCCCACCCGGACTGCTGCCGGCGTCGAGCAGCCGACGAAACGCCGCGTTCTCCACCGCCTTGCCCGCTTCGAACTTCGCCGCGGCGTCGACAAGCGACCTGAGGTCGATCACCGACCCGGGTTGACGACGCGGTGTCGGCGCCCCCGTCTCGGCGAATCGGAGCGCGCCAAGACCGTCGCTCCCCAATGCCCGCAACAGAAACGGTTCGGTTTGCCGCCCGCGCGGCAGCTCGGCCGCGGCGGCGAGGAGCTTGCGACCCCATTCATCGGGCAGCGCGTCTTCAAACACCCCGAGGGGCGGCCGCAGGTTCGCCGATCGGTAGACACCGGGGCTGAGCTTCAGCGATTCCGGATCGATAGGGAAGGCGCGCTCGGTGCGCAGCCATTCGTCGACATAGCGAAACTCGGCTTCATATCGACCTTGGGCGTCGGCCTCGCCGAATGCGAGCTCGCCGACTCGCACCGGTTCGCCGCGCGGCGGCTGCAGCCAAACATCAAGGAGGATCACGCGGCGCGCGGCTTTCTCGATGCACGGCGCCGCACCGGGCCGCGTGCGCGCTTCGCCCGCTCGATCAGGCTGTCGCGCTCGGCGAACAGAGCGCCGACCTCGTCGATGCGGTCCAGTGCCCAGAACGCCTTCATCCAGAACCCGATCTGCACCGTCGCCGATCCGCGCTCCATCGCGCGCAGGGTCGGCACCGAAACGCCGACGCGCTCGGCGAACACCGCCATCGGCTCATCGCGCTCGATGCGGGCGGCGCGCAGGCGGGCACCGAGCCGGACGAGCGCTTCGCCAGCTTCATTAACAGAAACCATAGACAATATTATCAGGCGAAATTCCTAATAACACAAAGTATAGTTTCTATTAATTTAAGAGGCTGCGTTTCGGCACGGCCATGTGCTTCCCGAGCTCGAGCCTGGCGATCGCGTTGCGGTGCACCTCGTCGGGTCCGTCGGCGAAGCGCAGCGTGCGCGAATGCGCGTACATGTAGGCGAGCGGAAAATCCTCCGACATGCCGCCGCCGCCGTGCGCCTGGATCGCCCAGTCGAGCACCTGGCACGCGACGTTCGGCGCGAGCACCTTGATCATCGCGATCTCGGCGCGCGCCGCCTTGTTCCCGACGGTGTCCATCATGTGGGCGGCCTTGAGCACGAGCAGCCGCGCCGAGTCGATCATGATGCGGCTCTCGGCGATCCGTTCCTGCGTCACGGTGCGCTCCGCGACCGGCTTTCCGAAGGTGACGCGCTCGAGGCTTCGCCTGCACATCAGCTCGAGCGCGCGCTCGGCCACGCCGACCAGGCGCATGCAGTGGTGGATGCGCCCGGGCCCCAGGCGCCCCTGTGCGATCTCGAAGCCGCGGCCTTCGCCGAGCAGGATGTTGGAGGCCGGCACGCGCACGTTCTCGAGCGCGATGTCCATGTGCCCGTGCGGCGCGTCGTCGTAGCCGAAGATGCTCAGGGCGCGCACGATCTTCACCCCGGCCGCGTCGCGCGGCACGAGGATCATCGACTGCCGCGCGTATTTCGCCGCGCCGGGATCGGTCTTGCCCATCAGGATGAAGAGCTTGCAGCGCGGATCGCCCGCGCCCGAGGACCACCA
>DASPXL010000451.1:0-3170 GCA_035637375.1 Burkholderiales bacterium | reverse complement strand
GCCTGAGCGCGAAAGCAAGGAGGCGGCCGAGCCGTCTTCCTGCTGGAGCAGCGCGACCAGCAGGTGCAGCGGCTCGATGAATTGCTGGTCCTGCCCTGCGGCGATGCTTTGAGCATCGGCGAGCGCCTGCTGGAACTTGGTCGTCAGTTTGTCAAAACGCATCTCGCGTTCATCCCAGGACTTTTGGTTGATTTGGAGGTGGGGCAATCGGGGCGGTTTTCAAGGCTCCAGCACGCGGGCCGTCCCGGAATATCCGCAATCATGACCTCAAATCTATTGCGACGCAATAATGCCTATATCGGTTAAAATGTGTTCAATACTCAACTGATTTTAATGTACTACTTGATTTATAAACGCCTCGAACCTATATTGTCTAGGTGCATCGCACCATAAACTGAGGACACAGAATCATGGACTTCAAGAACCGCCTCCCCATGTACGAGGGCGACGGCTACATTCGCCCGAGCCCCGTGCAATTCCCTTCCGAAGTACCCTCGCAAAGCGAGAATCACGTCCACCGCGCCCGGCAGGACAGCCCCAAGCCCCGCAAAGGCGGGCTGCGCGCCTTGCTTTCGAGGGTCGCCGATTGGCTCGAGCGCGCGCTCCGGCACCCGCGCAGAAGGGCGCTCGAGGATTACCTCGCGCGTTCATCGGACCTCGCGGACCTGGAACGCCGCCTGCAGCGCATCGAGCGCGGCGGCCGATTCTTCCCCGGCTGATCCGGAAACGCTTTCGCCGGCTCCGGCCGCGCCGGGCGGGCGCCGGTCCGCGGGAGCAAAGCATCGGGCGCTGCTAAACTTGCCGCGTTCGCACCGGAAGGCCCGCACGACATGGCGATGAAGTTCGAGCTCCTGGAGCACCTGGGGAAATATCCGATCGTTCGCGAGATCGGCAGCGGAGCGACCAGCCGCGTCTACCTCGCGCGCGATACCTTCGCCGACCGGGAAGTCGCCATCAAGGTGTTCCTGTTCGACGAGAACATCAATCCGCAGACCGAGCGCATGATGCACAAGGCGTTCCTCGCCGAGGCGGCGCTCGCCGGCAAGCTCAGCCATCCGCACATCGTCGAGATCCTCGACGCCGTGGCCGAGCCCGAGCACAGCTACCTGGTGATGGAATTCGTGCCGGGCACGACGCTCGAGGCGCACGCGGATGTCACCAACCTGCTGCCCCTCAACAAGGTGGTCGAGATCATCTTCAAGTGCATCCGCGCGCTCGAGTACGCCTTCCAGCACGGGGTGATACACCGCGACATCAAGCCCGGCAACATCCTCCTCTCGAAGTCGGGCGACACCAAGGTAAGCGACTTCGGAGCCTCGTTCCAGCAGCGGCGCGACCAGGACACGACCCAGCTCACCGGGGTCGGCTCGCCCGCTTACATGTCGCCCGAGCAGATTCGCACGGAGGACGTGACCCACCAGACCGATATCTATTCTCTGGGCGTGGTGATGTACCGGCTGCTTACCGGCCGGCTGCCCTACGAGGCCAACACCCAGGCGGGCTTGAGCTACGCGATCCTCAACACGCCTCCGTCGCGGCCCGCCACCCTGCGCCCCGACCTGCCGCCGCTGCTCGACGAGATCGTGATGAAGGCGATCGAAAAGGACACCGCCGCGCGCTACAAGACCTGGCTCGATTTCGGCAAGGACCTGAGCCAAGCCTTCACCACGCTGCGCCTTTCGGGCGCGTCGGTCTCCGATTCCGAGAAGTTCAACGGACTCCGGGATATGCCCTTCTTCGAGGACTTCGACGACGTCGCGCTCTGGGAGGTGGTGCGCATCGGCAGCTGGAAAACCATCGGATCGGGAACGGTCATCATCCGGGAGGCCGATCAGGGCGAAAGCTTCTTCCTCCTGGTCGGCGGCGAGGTCGGCGTGACGCTTCTCGGCAAGCAGCTCAACGTCATCAAGCCCGGAGGCTGTTTCGGCGAGATCCTGTACTTCACCGGCCGCATGGGACGCCGCACCACGACCATCACCGCGCTGGGCGAGGTCACGGTGATGGAGATCAAGGCGGACGCGCTGCGCGTCGCGACCGACGCCTGCCAGGTCGGATTCAACAAGGCGTTCATGCGCGTGCTGGTCGAGCGCCTGACCCAGGCGAACCTGCGGCTGGCAGGGCGGGGTTAGCCGACGCAGCGTTTGCCAGCCCGGAACGGCGACCTAATTGCCATCGGCTCAGCGCACCACGAGCACCGGGCGACCGGCATAGTGCACGACCTGCTTCGACACGGAACCGAGCAGCCAGCGCGTGATTTTCGAGCGGCCGCGATCGCCCACGACGACGAGGTCCACTCCGTGTCGGTCGGCGTCGTAAATGATCTGCTCTGCGGGATGGCCGACCGCGACCTCGAAGTGCGCCTTGACACCCTTCGTGGTGATGGCCGGTTTCAACTCGGCGAGCAAACCCCGATGATAGCGACGCGAGTTTTCGATCACCGCCTCGGTCTCGACGTCGTCTCCGATCTCGGGCGGCCGGCACACCGTGAGCACGTACAATTCAGCGCCGTGAGTCGCAGCCAGTTCCAAGGCGGTCTCGAACGCCTTTTTGCCGGATTCAGACCCGTCGTAACCGACGAGAATTTTTCCGTACATCACTCACCTCCGCGGCGCTTGCGATGCGGGAGACCGGCCAGATGCGGGCCGTTCCTGTTCCGCTTCTTGCACCTTCGGCAGCAGATGGTGTGGAAGAAACCAGATATTGGCGATCAACGTCGGCACAACAGCGCTCGCGATCACGGCCGCCACCAATGCAGAATACTGCGCCTGGCTGACGATCCCGTGTGACAGCCCGAACAGCGACGAGATGGTACCGAAGGTTAGGCCGGTCGACATCAACAGCGTCGTATACATTCCTTCCTTGGACGGCGACCGGAATGCCTGGGTTACGGGATAGACGCCTGCAATCTTGGTCACCACCTTGACGGCGAGCATCAGGAGAAACGCGCCGGGCGCCGCGATCAGAGCAGGCACTGAGACGAACGAGCCAGCCCGAATGAAGTAAAAGGGCGTCAGCAAACCGAAGGTGAGCGTGCGTAAGCGCCGCACCAGCACGTGGTCCTTGCCGACCGTCCCGGCAAGCGTCATGCCCAGCACGTAGGCGGGCAGCACGGCCTCGCTGTCGGCCCAGCCGGCAAGCGCCCTGAGCCCGAAGAGGAACAGCAGCAGGAA
>DASPXL010000450.1:0-3580 GCA_035637375.1 Burkholderiales bacterium | reverse complement strand
GCTCGAGCGGCTTCTTGTGGAAGCTCGCGAGCGTGAGCACGTCGGTCACCTCGCGCTCGCTCTTGCGCCCGAGCACGCTCGAGCCGTTGCGGTCCTTGACGCGGTCGAGCGTGACGCGAACGAGGTTGTCGCGCCCAAAAGGCAGCACCAGGCCCGCCGTCGTCTGCGGATTCCATTGGGTCGAGCCGACGTGGCTGCCGTCGCGCGCAAGCTGCACCTCGCCCGGCAGCCACACGCCTTCGGGACGCTTGGCTTCCGCGGTGACGATCGCCGCCGGATCGAGCCGCGGCACGACGCGCAGGCGCATCTTCACGGGGAGCGTGAGCTTGGCAAGCGACACGGTGACCTTGCGGCCGTCGGAGGGCAGGCTCACTTCGCCCGGCACTTCGAACTCGGTCGCGAAGCTCGTCTGCGTTTCGATCGGAGGGTCCGCGAATCGGTCCCTATTCTCGCGCTTCAGCGCGGCGGGCGCCTCGGCGACAGCAAAGTCCATCGCTCCGGAATACGCGCGAGCGTCGGCCCTGGGGACAGGGATCGACACGAGCCAGGGACGCGGGTCGGGCCCTTGCGGCGAGAGCCGCGGTTGCCCGGTCGAGAGCTTGAGCTTGACGCCCGCCCAGTCCTCGCCCGTGGTCTGCGACACGGACGCCTGGCGCACGAGCTCGATCTTCGAAGCTTGCGAATCGAGGTCCGCGCGGTATGCCGGCCGCCATCCGGCGCCCGCCACCTGGTAGGAGACGCGCGCGTATCCCGGCCGCTCGGCGAAGACCCCGACGATGACGGTGCGCGTGTCCTTCGTGCCGCTCTTCAGACGCGCGAGATCGCGCTCGAGCGCGGCGATCTGTTTCCCGAGCTCGCGCTTTTGCGCCTGCGCGCGGCGGATGCGCGTGAGCGAGTCGCCGCCGCCTTTGCGGATGAGATCGACAATGGAGGCGAGCGACTTCGCGTCGGGCATCGGCGCCTTTTCGCTGCCGGGCGCGCTCAGGCGCGAGAGGAAGCTGTTCACCATCTCCGCGGACTTAACCTCGGCGTCGAGTCCCGCCTGCTGGTCCTTGAGCGCCTGGATCTTCTCCTCGAGCCGCGCCTCCCGCGCGTTCGGCGCCTGAGTGCGGGCGACATCCTGCGCGGACACCTCGCCGACGCGCACGCCCGGATCGGCGTCCACGCGCAGAGTCTGCGGGTCGAAGTTCGCCGGCAGCCCGGAGATCTCCAGGCGCGTCATTCCCGGTGTCACCCGCGCCGTGCGCTCCACCGTCGCGCTGCCCGGATAGAGCGTGACCGCGGTGATTTTCGATGCGTCCTGCGCGTACGCGGCGCCTGCAATGCAGACGAGCGCGGCGCCGACCGCGGCGGGCAGGCGAAGCCGCCGCAAGGCTACTTGGTTCTGGTTCATGTGATCCCCCAAATTTGGTATCGCCCCTTGGCTTATGGGGCACGGAGCGGTAAACGGAGGGGAGGGGCGTTCGGGGTTAGGCGCGCGATGGGCGGTTGCCTACAGTCGACAATCTGGGAGTTAATCGATTGATTGTCCGTATGTTGTCATGCGAAATCAGACGCAGACCGTGGTAGAGAGCAATCGCGCAGTCATTGCCCTCTCGGACAGTAAGTTCGATGCGCGTAAGCCCAGCAGCTCGCGCCCTTTCGATAGGTGTCCGAATGAGCGCCGCTACCTTCATTACTTACTAGCTTTCGTGGCGGCGAGGCCCAATGCGATGAGACTCGCAGATACGAAGCGCCAAACCCCAAATCCTTCCTTCAGGATGAAAGTAGAGATGACCGCCGCAATCAGCACGCTCGTTTCCCTGAGGCTGGACACCATAGCCATCGGGGCGACTGCCAACGCCCAGACGATGATCCAGTAACCACCGACCTGCAAAACCCCCCCGACCATGCCAGTCCCCAGATTTCGCCTCGCGACGGCTAAGGCATCACGCCCTTTCCAGATGTACACGATGAGAAATGTAAGAAGTCCGTCGCCTATGGTTAGCCAAACCGCAAAGCCGATTGCGGATCCGGCTTGACGCGCACCCATGCCATCTACGACGGTATACGAGGCGATCAGCACCCCAGTCAGGAGGGCGTAAATCACCGGCTTTGGTCTTTTCCAGACCCCACTCTCGCGTTCGAAAGTCAACGCCATCACTCCACAGGCAAGGCACAAGGTGCCGAGCAGTGCAAGCGGCGTGAGGGTTTCCCCAGTGAACACCAGGGCGCCCACTGCTACGAGCAGCGGGGCCGATCCCCTGGCAATCGGATAGACCTGCCCCAAGTCTCCGTGGTCGTACGCGATCGGTAGAAAAAAATGATAGGCGGTATGCAGCAGAATCGTCGCTGCCAAGAAACTCCAGCTCTCGGGAACTGGCGCGTCGACGAAAGGCGCTACGAGGAGCGAAAAGATGCTACCCGCGAGCGTCACGAGCATCATGACGATGACTCGATCTCCGCGGATCTTGATGAGAGTGTTCCAGATTGCATGAAACGCTGCCGCGACAAGCACCAGGCCGGCTACTTCGATGCTCATATCGCACGCCTCCGCTTCTTAAACCAACGCTCCCGGCCTCTTCAAATACCTCGTCTTGATCGCCTCCAGCGCGTGGAAGGTGAGCGCGCCCACCGTTCCCGTCGGGTTGTAGCCGCCGTTCTGCGGGAAGGCGCTCGCCCCGATCACGAAGACGTTCGGCACGTCCCAGCTCTGCAGGTATTTGTTGACGGCGCTCGTCGAAGGGTCCGCGCCCATCACGGCGCCGCCGGTGTTGTGCGTGCTCTGGTAGGGGACGATGCTGTATTTCCCCCGGCGGGGATTTGCGTTTAATTTGCTCGCGCCGGCGGCCTTGGCGATCTCGACGGCCTTCTTCGTCATGTAGTCCGACATCTTGTGTTCGTTGTCGTGGAAGTCGAAGGTCATGCGCAGCAGCGGCAGGCCGTAGGCGTCGCGGTAGGTCGGGTCGAGGTCGAGGCAGTTGCTGCGGTAGCTCTGGCAGGAGCCGTGGCAGGTGATGCCGAAGGAGCGGTTGTAGTAATGGGCGACCGCTTTCTTCCACGCCGAGCCCCAGCGCGGCGTTCCCGCGGGCACCGGGTTCGTGTCGATCGGCCGGGCGCCTGAGCTCGCGGCGCCGACCCAGCCGCCGCCGATGAAGCCGAGCCCTGAGTGGTCGAAGTTGTCGCCGTCGAGATCGTCGATCATCGTCGAGAGCGCGCCCGCGCCCATGAACTGGTTGAACACCTTGTCCTCGAAGAAGAGCGTCACGTTGCTCGTCGTCTGGTACGCGTAGTTGCGCCCGACCACGCCGCGGCCGGCGGCCGGATCGTAGGGCGCGCCGATCCCGGAGAGCAGCATCAGGCGCACGTTGTTGAAGACATAGGAGGTGAGCAGCACCAGCTCCGCCGGCTGCTCGAACTCGCGCCCGCGTGAATCGACGTAGGTGACGCCGACCGCGCGCTTTTTCTCGGAGTCGAGGTTCACCTTGATGACATTGCTGAGCGTGCGCAGCTCGTAATTCTTGTTCGCGAGCAGCACCGGCAACACCGTCGTCTGCGGGCTCGCCTTGGCGCCCATCTCGCAGCCGAAGCGCTCGCAATA
>DASPXL010000449.1:0-3247 GCA_035637375.1 Burkholderiales bacterium | reverse complement strand
GATGCGCTCGCCACGCACGACCGGGATTTCTCCAGGGTGAAGGCGCTGCGCGTGATCATCTGAGGGTTGATAGCGGCCGGGTTTGTTCGGAGCCGCTCCTTACCGGTCGAGGTGCTTCGCGCGCTCGGCGATGAGCGCGTGCACGGCGTCGATCATCGGCGTCGCGATCCCCGCCTTGCGGGCGAGCTCCACGACGGCGCCGACGATCGCGTCCGTCTCCAGCGGCCGGCGTTTTTCGACGTCCTGGTGCATGGAAATCTTGGCGCCGGCGAGCTTCCGTGCGACGCCGATGCGCTCGTCGACCGTCATGGGCACACGCACGCCGTAGTCCTCGGCGACGCGCATCGCCTCTTGCATCATGGAGCGGATCAGCTCGAGCAGCGCCTCGTTGCCGTTGATCTCGTGCATGCGGGCGAGCGCGAGCGCCGCCACCGGGTTGTAGGAAAGGTTCCCGATCAGCTTGGTCCAGATATCGACGCGAATGTCCTCGGCGACGCGCGCCTCGAAACCCGCCGCGTTCATCGCCGCAGCAAGGCGCCCCGCGCGCGCGGATTTTGTGCGATCCGGCTCGCCGATGATGAAGGTTCCGCCGGCGTTGTGGCTCACCACTCCCGGTTCGGTGACTTCCGCCGACGCGTGCACGACGCAGCCGAGAATGTGCCCCGGGTCGAGCGCCGCGAGCAGCTCGCCGCCCGGATCCAGGCAGTCGATCGGCCGGCCGTCGAGGCGCCCGCCTTCCTTGAAGAAATACCACCAGGGCAGGCCGTTGATCGCCGGAACGACCATAGTGTCGGGGCCGACGAGCGTTTTGAGCCGCGGCACCATGGCGGCGATCGAATGGGTCTTGAGGCAGACGAAGACCGCGTCCTGCGTGCCGAAATCGGCCGGATCGTCCGATGCGGGAATGGGAAAGACCGAGCGGTTTCCGTTCGAGAGGAGCGTAAGCCCGTCTTTGCGCAGCGCCTCGAGATGGGCGCCGCGGGCGACGAGGCACACCTCGTGCCCTGCCCGCGCGAACCATGCTCCGATGAGCCCGCCTACGGCGCCGGCGCCGACGACGCAGATCCTCATTTTCCGGCCGGAGATCGCCCTCATCGTCTGAGGGGCTCCGGCGCGAGGATGAACTCGCTCACCGGGCCGATCTGGTCTTCGCTCATCAGCCACGGGGCGTGGCCGATCCCGGCGAACTCGACGAGCTCGACCCGGGGCCCGCCATCCTGCATCCGCCGCACGGTCGACTTGAGCAGCAGATCGGACTCCGCCCCGCGCAGCACCAGGGTCGGGCATTCAACCGTGTCCCACACCGGCCAGAGGTTGACGCCGAAAAGGAAGTCGTTGCCGAATTCCACGCCGGCGTTCCCGCCGCGGCGCAGGCTGCTCACGATCGCCGGGTCGCACGCGAGCGTGTACGTCCCGTTTTCTCCCCTGCGCGAGCCGTGCTGCGCGAGGCGGCGCCATTGCCCGTCCTCGAGCGGCCCGAACGACGCGCAGGTCTCGCGCAGATGGCGCTCGACCTCGTCGAGATTGCGGAACCGGGCCCCGGCGCCGGAGGAGCCGAGCTTGAGCCGCACCAACGCATGCCAGGGAAGCAGCGGCCCGACGTCGTTCAGCACCAGGCGGCGTATCGGGGAATTGGGCTTTGCCGCGAGCATCATCCCGATCAGGCCTCCCATCGAGGTTCCGATCCAGTCGATTCTCGGTCCTTCGCTCGCTCCCTGGAGCCGGCGCAGGAGGGAGACTTTGTACGGGGGCGGGGTGAGCCGCGCGAGCAGCGCGGCTGAGTCGGAGAGATATTGCGCAAAACCGTAATCCTCCTTGTGCTCGAGCCAGTCGCTGTCGCCGCGACCGACGACATCCATGCATACGACCCGGCAGCCTCGGGAGGAGAGGCTCGCGGCAAGCTCGTCGAAATCGCGGCTGTTGCGGGTGAGGCCGTGCACGCACACGACGAGGTGGCGGCCCTCGGGATTTCCCCACTCGGTATAGGCGACGCGGTGGAACCCGTGGGGCCCGAAGCCGAGGAAGTGGTTCAGGCGGGGTTCTGTGGGCATTGTCTGTAGGATGGTGCCGGGAGAGGGAATCGAACCCACATGGTGTTGCCACCGGCGGATTTTGAGTCCGCTGCGTCTACCAGTTCCGCCATCCCGGCTGGATGCTGCGCGATTGCGCGTGCATTATAACGGCGCGACCATGAATCTTTCCATCGAAGACTTCGACTACGAGCTGCCGAGCCGGCTGATCGCCCAGCACCCGAGCCAAGCGCGTTCGGCAAGCAGGCTGCTTCGGGTCGGCGCCGGAACGATCGCCGATCACCATTTCTCCGAGCTGCCGGACATGCTCGCGCCCGGCGATCTTTTGGTACTCAACGACACCAAGGTGATCAAGGCGCGCCTCTTCGGGAAAAAAGAGACCGGCGGGCGCATCGAGGTGCTGATCGAGCGCTTGCTTTCGGAACGCGAAGCGCTCGCGCAGATCCACGCGGGCCGGCCGGCGAAGCCGGGAAGCACCCTGCACCTCACGGGCGGACTGAACGTGCGTGTGCTCGGTCGCGCGGGCGAGTTCTATCACTTGAGTTTTCCCGAGGGCGCTTCCGTCCTCGAGCAGCTCGAGCGCCACGGCAGCGTGCCGCTTCCGCCTTATATCACGCACGCACCCGACGCGGCCGATGAGAGCCGCTACCAGACCGTGTACGCGCGCTCACCCGGCGCGGTCGCGGCGCCGACCGCGGGCCTGCACTTCGATGAGCCGCTGCTTGCGGCCCTCGCGCGGCGCGGCATCGAGTTCGCCTACGTGACCCTGCACGTCGGCGCGGGGACGTTCCAGCCCGTGCGGATGAAAAACCTCGCCGAGCACCGCATGCACGGCGAGCGCTACGAGATTCCCGCGGCGACGGAGGCGGCGATCGGGAGAGCGCGCAGGCGCAGCGGCAAGATCGTGGCGGTGGGTACGACCACGGTGCGCTGCCTCGAGGCCTCGGCCGCCGTGCACGGCGTTCCTGTCGCCGGCCCAGCTGAAACTGAACTCTTTATTACACCGGGCTTCGAGTTCCGGGTCGTCGACCGCCTCATCACCAACTTTCACCTGCCCAGATCGACCCTGCTCGTGCTCGTCTCGGCGTTCGCCGGTATCGAGCCCATCCGGCGCGCCTACCGCCACGCGATCGAGAAACACTACCGCTTCTATTCCTACGGCGACGCGATGCTGCTCGACAGAAAGGCCTGATCATACGTACGTCATGAATCTATAT
>DASPXL010000448.1:0-2779 GCA_035637375.1 Burkholderiales bacterium | reverse complement strand
GCTTCGAGCAGAACCGATTCGTTGTCCCTCAGTCGAGCGGCGAGCGATCGCCCGGTCGTCGGCCTCGCGGTGACGGGTTGGGCCGCCGCAAGGCTCTCGGCATGCTGCTCGAGACGCTCGATACTGAAGAGCTCCTCGCGGATGGACTCTTCGTTGTCCCAGGGTGCAGCCTGCGACGCGCGTCCGAAGGCGCGAAGAATCGCCGATTTCAATTTGGCCTTTCTGCCCCGCGCGCGATCGTTCTGCGTCACCGGCGTGTGCCGCTTGCCGGTGCGCGTCCGCGCGGACGCAACAGGAGACCGAGGATCCGGTCGAGGTCCTGACGCACTGCACCCGGGCGCCAAAGGCCGGTGCGCCCACCACGCCGCCGCCTCCTCGATTTGCGCTAAAGCACCTTGGGAAACCTTGATCCGGAGCGGCGAAGTCACCCGAAGCGACGCAGCTGTTCCCGGAGTTGTTCCCAGGAAACGACCTCACCACGCTCAGCCTGGGCAACGGCGGCAAGCAGTGCCTGCTCTTCCTCAGGCGACACGTCAAAGGTCTCGTCGTCTTCGCGAGCAACCACGGTTACAACCGAACCTTCCGCCAAGGCCTCGCCCTCTAGAATGATTTTTCCGTCAACAACTTTTCCGGTAGCGACTTTCATAGACGAAATGATACTCCGCTCAGCACGGTCGTGTTTGATGACGCCGAGCCTCTGAAGTGAACCTACACCGGGTTTCCGCCCACCAGCGCGTGCGCCGACCAAGGACTAAAGATCGGCGGCCAATTCCCGCGTGAGCCGGGCGGCAGGTATTTCCTTGCAACCGCCGGCGTTCTGGCCGGACCAGAGCGGAGAGAAATCGCCGGCGCCTTCGCTTTCGGCCCTGGCGCGCAAGGGGGCGATGGCGGCGGTGGCCAGGGGAAACGCCGGCGCGGCGTCGCTGATCGGGCCGAGCGCTCTCATCGCATGGTTCACGATTCCGCGGGCCGGCCGGCCCGTGAAGAGGTTCGTGAGCGCGGTGTGGCGCGCGGCCTCGCTCTTCAGCGCCGCGCGATGCACCGCGCTCGTGGTGGCTTCCG
The DNA here is from genome assembly GCA_035637375.1 of Burkholderiales bacterium. Taxonomy (GTDB): domain Bacteria; phylum Pseudomonadota; class Gammaproteobacteria; order Burkholderiales; family SG8-39; genus VBDM01. Next base: position 1,717 of record DASPXL010000448.1, on the reverse strand, counting down.
GGCAAAGCAGATAAGCCGTTCCGATCTGCACGCCGGCCGCGCCGAGCGCCATGGCCGCCGCGACGCCCCGTGCATCGGCGATGCCGCCCGCGGCGATGACCGGGAGCTTCACCGCGCGCACGACCTGCGGCAGCAGCGCAAACGTGCCGAGCTGGGTGCTCAGATCATCCGACAGGAACATGCCGCGATGCCCGCCCGCCTCCAAGCCTTGCGCGATGACGGCATCGACCCCGTGCGCCTCGAGCCAGAGCGCTTCTTCGACGGTGGTCGCCGAAGAGAGGACCTTCGAGCCCCAGGCTCTTGCCCGCGCCAGCAATTGCGCCGGCGGCAAGCCGAAATGGAAGCTCACCACGGCGGGCTTGAATTCACTCAGCACGTCGGCGGCTTCGGCGCTGAAGGGCACGCGTCCCGGCCCGGCGGGAACGCTCTCCGGGTCGATCCCATATTTTTTGTAGAAAGGCGAAAGCGCCGCCCGCCAGGCCGCCTCGCGCTTCGCGTCCGGGGTGGGCGGAGTGTGGCAAAAGAAGTTCACGTTGAAAGGTCTGCCGGTCTGCGCCTTGATCTTCGCGAGCTCGCCGCGCATGGCATCGGGGCCGAGCATGGCGCAGGGCAGCGAGCCCAGGCCGCCTGCGTTCGACACGGCCGCCGCCAGCGCGTGGCCTTGCACGCCCGCCATGGGCGCCTGGATGATCGGAAGCTCGATGCCGAGGAGCTCGGGCAGTTTCATCGTCTGATAAAGGCTGCAACAACGACAGGCGCGGTCACTGCGTGAGTCCGAGCACCGCGCAAGCGGTTGTTGATCGTTACGGCGTCAGCACCACAACCCCATCCGCGTTGCTGCCCATCCGGTCGATCGCCTTTTGCACGAAGCCCGACGCCTTCACGTCGGCGATGAATTCCCTGCAGAATTCGACCACGGCCGCGGACTGGCCCTTCGGGTATCCGATCGCGATCGGGACGTTGTAATAGCTGCCCGGCAGGATGCGCGATCCCGGCAGGCCCGCCTGCGCCCTCGCCAGCATCGGCACCACATGGCTGAACACGTCGGCCCGGCCGGCGACGAGCATGTCGACCGCCGGTTGCGGCGTCTCGACCGGCACCCGGATCAAGGTTGCCTTGGTGATGATCTTGTCCAGATGCTCGCCTTGCGCGCTGCGCGCCGGGACGACGATGCGCACGCCGGGCTGGTCCACCTCGGAAATGCTCCTGATCGGCGAGGCGGCCGGCACCAGGAACGTGGTCCGCAGGCCGATGACGACGGGCCCGAAATCGAAAACGGCGGCGCGATCCTTCGTGATCCCGATGAACGCCACATCGACCTTGCCGGCGCGGAACGCTTCGATCATGTCCGCCGGATTGTGGATGCGGACGAGCTCGTGCGGCACCGCGATGCGGCGCGCGAGCTCGATGCCGAGCTCCGGGCTCCATCCCTTGAGCTCGCGTCCGTCCTCGTTCGCGAAATACGACAGCATCAGCACGGCGACGCGGAGCTTGCCGGTCGGCGCAAGCTGTTTGGCGATCTCGGCGTTCGCCGCCGTTTGCGCGGCACCTTGGCCGGTCAGTCCAAACGTCAATGTTGCGAGCGCAAGCGTCGCGAGCAATGGCGATACGCGTTTCATGGTGATTTCTCCCGCTAGGTCTGTCAGGCGGGCTCCAAGCCACCCCCGGAATGTCGATGCGCGCCATCACAGCGTGGCGGCGCGCACATTATAAGACG
>DASPXL010000447.1:0-2021 GCA_035637375.1 Burkholderiales bacterium | reverse complement strand
ATCGTCTCGGTGGTGAGTCCGGACACTTTCGTGCGCCCGATCTACGCGGGCAACGCGCTCGCGACCGTGCAGTCGAAAGACAAGATCAAGGTCATCACCGTGCGCACCACCGGCTTCGACGCGGTCTCGGCGAGCGGCGGCTCGGCCGCCGTCGAAAATCTCCAGGCGGGCGCGGATTCCGGGCTCTCCGCTCTGGTCGGCCGCGAGCTCACCAAGTCCGAGCGCCCCGAGCTGACCTCGGCGCGCGTCGTGGTGTCCGGGGGCCGCGGCATGGGCTCGGGGGAGAACTTCAAGGTCCTCGAGCCTCTCGCCGACAAGCTCGGTGCCGCGATGGGCGCCTCGCGTGCGGCGGTGGACGCGGGTTTCGTGCCGAACGACTGGCAGGTGGGGCAGACGGGAAAAATCGTCGCGCCGGAGCTCTACATCGCGGTCGGCATCTCGGGGGCGATCCAGCACCTGGCGGGGATGAAGGACAGCCGCGTGATCGTCGCAATCAACAAGGACGAGGAGGCGCCGATTTTCCAGGTAGCAGACTATGGGATTGTCGGAGACCTGTTCCAGATCGTGCCCGAGCTGGTAAAAGAGCTTGGGTAGGAACAAAATTCCCTCTCCCTTTTCAAGGGAGAGGGTCAGGGTGAGGGTTTAGACATGAGCGAATACAGAGCACCCCTACGCGACATGCAGTTCGTGCTGAAGGAGCTCGCGGGGCTCGACAATATCGCGAAGCTTCCCGGTTGCGAGGAAGTCACCGCCGAGCTCGTCGGCCAGATCCTCGAGGAGTCCGCGAAGTTCGCGAGCGGCGTGCTGTCTCCCCTCAACAAGCCCGCCGACGAGGAGGGCTCGAAGTGGGAAAACGGCGAGGTCAGGACCCCCAAGGGCTTCAAGGAAGCCTACAAGCAGTTCGTGGCGGGCGGCTGGAACGCGCTCCAGGCACCGGCGGAATACGGCGGGCAAGATCTGCCGAAGATCGTCTCGACGCCGGTCATCGAGATGTGGAAGTCGGCGAACCTGTCGTTCTCCCTCTGCCCGATGCTCACCGCCGGAGCGGTCGAGGCGCTGCTGCTGCGCGGCTCCGAGCAGATCAAGGACACGTACGTGAGGAAGATGGTGGACGGAACCTGGACCGGCACCATGAACCTCACCGAGCCGCAGGCGGGCTCGGATCTGGCGCTCGTCAAGACGCGCGCGGTGCGCGAGGGGGACCACTACCGCATCTACGGCCAGAAGATCTTCATCACCTACGGCGAGCACGATCTCGCCGAGAACATCGTCCACATGGTGCTCGCGCGCACGCCCGACGCGCCCGAAGGCGTGCGCGGCATCTCGCTTTTCGTCGTGCCTAAATTCCTCGTCGGCAAGGACGGCTCGCGCGGGGCGCGCAACGACGTGAAGTGCGCCTCGATCGAGCACAAGCTCGGCATCCACGCGAGCCCGACGGCGGTGATGATCTACGGCGAGAAGGACGGCGCGCTGGGTCACCTCGTCGGCGAGGAGAACCGGGGCCTCGAGTACATGTTCATCATGATGAACGCCGCGCGCTTCGCCGTGGGCATGGAAGGCCTCGCGCTCGCCGAGCGCGCCTACCAGCAGGCGCTCGGGTACGCCAAGGAGCGCATCCAGAGCCGCGATCTTTCCGGCGGCGACAAGGCGGTGCCCATCATCCGCCATCCCGACGTGCGCCGGATGCTGATGAGCATGAAAGCGCAGACCGAGGCGATGCGCGCGCTCGCCTATGTCGTGGCCGCGGCGATGGACGAGGCGCATCACTACCCGGACAAGGAAGGGCGCGCGCGCAACCAGGCGTTCGTCGATCTGATGATCCCGATCGTGAAAGGCTGGAGCACCGAGACCGGCATCGACGTCGCCTCGATCGGCATCCAGGTCCACGGCGGGATGGGCTTCATCGAGGAGACCGGAGCGGCGCAGTACCTGCGCGACGCGCGCATCACCAGCATCTACGAGGGCACGACCGGCATCCAGGCGAACGACCTCGTCGGCCGCAAGATCGCGCGGGAAGGCGG
>DASPXL010000446.1:0-5047 GCA_035637375.1 Burkholderiales bacterium | reverse complement strand
TGCGCGCCTGGGGATGGAACTCGGGGTAGCAGGCGACTTCGACGTGGAAGTGGTCGCCCGTCCTCTTGCGGATAAAGGCCACCAGATCGCTTGCGTAGCGCAGCTCGCCGGCGCTCGCGGCGCCCGACGGCAGGTCCCCGCGCAGCGCGACGATGTGATCGATGCCCTTCGACTTGTACAGCTCGAGCGTAGCGGCGATGTCGGCGCGCGTGGCGCCGATGCAGGAAATATGGGGTGCCGCCTTGTGGCCCGCGGCCTGGATCTCCAGGACGGTCTCAAGCGTGCGGTCCCGGGTGGAGCCGCCCGCGCCGTAGGTGCACGAGAAGAACCGGGGCTTCAGCTGCGCGAGCTGCTTCCAGGTTGCGCGCAGCCTCTCCATCCCTTCCGGGGTTTTCGGAGGGAAAAACTCGAAGCTGAAGGCGCGCGGATGTTTTTTCTGCGATTCCAAGAATTCAGGCCGAAGCGCGCGCGGACCGGGGGTTCTGGACGCGGGCGCGCATGCGGCGGGCCGCCTCGACCATCCTCGCCAGCGCGGCCTCGGTTTCAGGCCATCCGCGGGTCTTCAATCCGCAGTCCGGATTCACCCACAGGCGCTCGAGCGGAATCACGCGCTCGGCTTTTTCGAGCAGCTTCAGCATCTCCCCGGCGTCCGGCACCCGCGGAGAGTGGATATCGTATACGCCCGGGCCGATCTCGTTGGGATAGCGGAACTCCCCGAAGCCCTCGAGCAGCTCCATGTCGGAGCGCGAGGTCTCGATGGTGATCACGTCGGCGTCGAGCGCCGCGATCGAGGGCAGGATGTCGTTGAATTCCGCGTAGCACATGTGCGTGTGGATCTGCGTCCCGTCCGCGACGCCGGATGATACCAGCTTGAACGCGCGCACCGCCCACTCGAGATAGCGCGCCCAGTCCCGCTTCTTGAGCGGAAGGCCCTCGCGCAGCGCAGGCTCGTCGATCTGGATGATCGCGATCCCGGCCCGCTCGATATCGAGCACTTCCTCGCGCAGCGCCAGCGCGATCTGGAAAGCGGTTTTACTGCGCGGCTGGTCGTCGCGCACGAACGACCATTGCAGCATGGTGATCGGGCCGGTCAGCATGCCTTTCATCGGTTTTTCCGTCAGACTCTGGGCATACCGCGTCCACTCCACCGTCATCGGACCGGGCCTCGAGACGTCGCCGTAGATGACCGGCGGCTTCACGCACCGCGAGCCGTAGCTCTGCACCCAGCCGTTCTCGGTGAAGGCGAAGCCTCGGAGCTGCTCGCCGAAATACTCGACCATGTCGTTGCGCTCGGCTTCGCCGTGCACCAGCACGTCCAGCCCCAGCGCCTCCTGACGCGCCACGGCCTGGCGGATTTCCGCGCGCATCGCCTCGGCGTACGCCTCGCGCCCGAGCGCCCCCTTCTTGAACGCCGCGCGCGCTTTTCGTATCTCGGGGGTTTGCGGAAACGAGCCGATCGTCGTGGTGGGCAGCAGCGGGAGCTTCAAGCGGGCGCGCTGCTTGCGGATGCGGGCGGCAAAGGGCGAAGGGCGGCGCAACTCCCGCTCGGACAATGCATCCAGCCGGCGCCGCACGGCATCGGAGAGCACCCGCTCCGAGCGCCTCCGCGAAGCGGCCGCCTCGCGCGACGCCATCAACGCCGGCATGATCGCCTTGGGATCCCCCTCGACGCTCTGCTTGAGGGCCGCGATTTCATCGAGCTTTTGCACGGCGAACGCGAGCCACTGGCGAATTTCGGGGGCTAGCGCTTTTTCGTGGTCGAGATCGACCGGAACGTGGAGCAACGAGCAGCTGGCCGAAACCCACAGCCGCTCGCCGAGCCGGTCGTGGGCCGGATTGAGGCCGGCCAGAGCCTTGTCCAGATCGGTTCGCCAGATATTGCGGCCGTCGACGACCCCGAGCGACAGCACCTTCGACTCCGGGTATCCGTTCAGAAATGTCGCGAGCTGCTGCGGCCCGCGCACGAGATCCAGATGAATGCCGGCGACCGGCAGCGATTTGAGCATGGCTGCGTGCTCCGCCACCGACTCGAAGTAGGTCGCGAGCAGAATCTTCGGCGACGAGGGAGCGAATGCCTCGTAGGTCGGCCGAAAGGCACCGAGCCAGCGCTCGTCCAGATCGAGCCCCAATATCGGCTCGTCGATCTGCACCCAGGGTATTCCCAGGGCCTTGATGCTCGCGAGCAGCCGCTGGTAAGCCAAAACCGCGCGCGGCAGCAGGTCGAGCTTGTGCGACGGGCCGGCCTTGATCTTGCCGATATGAAGCAGGGTGAGGGGGCCCGGCAGGGCGACTTTGACGGCGTGGCCCTGTTCCTTCGCTTCCTTCACCTCCCGGAACAGCCAATCGACCCCGCCTTCGAAGCGCGTATCCGCATTCCATTCCGGGACCAGGTAGTGGTAGTTGGTGTCGAACCACTTGGTCATCTCCATGGCGGGATGGTCGGCGTCGCCGCGCGCGAGCGTGAAATATTGCGGCAGCGTGAGCGCCCGGGGATCGAAGCCGAAGCGGCCGGGAACGCACCCGAGATGCGCGAGGGTCTGCAGCACCGAGTCGTACCAGGCGAAATCACCGACCGTGACGAAGTCCAGGCCCGCGTCGCGCTGGCGTTGCCAATGCCGCTTGCGCAGCTCGCGCCCGACGTTCGACAGTTCGCGTTCCGGAATCTCGCCCCGCCAGTACGCCTCCAGGGCGAGCTTCAGCTCCCGCTTCGCCCCGATCCGCGGAAACCCCAGTATGTGAGCGACGGTCATGCTTCACTCCTTTTGACGAGGGGGAAATCATCGCTTATGCTTAGCTATGAATCCAATGAAAGTTTATACGGATACCGTGAGCATCATTCATAACTAGTGCTCGAAGTCCGCCACCTCCGCACGCTGATCGCGCTCGCCGAGGCGGGCACGGTATCGCGCGCCGCCGAGCGCGTGCATTTGACCCAGTCGGCTCTTTCGCATCAGTTGAAGGCGTTGGAGTCGCATTACGGCCTGGCGATGGTGAAACGTCACGGGCAGTCCGTGCAGTTGACCGAGCCGGGGAGGCGGCTGGTGGCGTTGGGCCGCACCGTGATGAGCGAGGTCCAGGCCGCGGAGCGCGATCTCGCCAAGCTCGCCCGAAAGCCCACGGGGACGCTGCGCATCGCGCTCGAATGCCACACCTGTTTCGACTGGCTGATGCCGATCATGGACGCGTTTCGCAAGCACTGGCCGGAGGTCGAGCTCGATCTGGTGTCCGGATTTCATCCCAATCCGCTCGCCCTGCTCGCCGACAACAAGACCGATCTGGTGATCGGATCGGAAAACAAACCGAGGCGGGGCGTCGTCTACCATCCGCTGTTCCGGTTCGAAGTGCTGGCGGTGTTGCCGACCGATCACCGGCTGCGGGCGAAGCGCTATCTCGGCGCGAGCGACTTTGCGCAAGAGACGCTAATTACCTACCCGGTGCCCGAAGATCGCATCGATTTGATCCGGCGCGTGCTGAAACCGGCGAAGGTTCATCCCAGGCGCCGCACGACGGAGCTGACCGTGGCGATCCTCCAGCTGGTCGCCAGCCGCCGCGGCGTGGCGGCGCTGCCGAACTGGGGGATCAGGAACTACCTCGATTACGAATACGTGATCGCGCGGCGCATCGGCAGGAACGGGCTGTGGAGCGACCTGTACGGCGCCACCACCCGCGAAATGGCGGGCCAGCCTTTCGTGCGCGACTTCCTCGAGACGGCAAGACGGGAATGCTTCGCCAAGCTCGACGGAGTCGTGCCCGTCGAATGAGCCGTCAGGTTTTCCCCGGCTTCTTCATCCAGCGCACGGGGATCGCGGTGATGTCGCTCTTGCCCAGGCCTTCGCGCGAGGCCTCCTCGTAGCATTCCAGCGCCCGCGATGTGACCGGAAGCTGCTTGCCGAGCGAGCGCGCTTCCTCGACCATCGTCCGCAGATCCTTGCGCATCGCGTCGATGTCGACGGTGATCGGGCCGGTATCCTTGCCCTGGAGCGCCGCCGCGAGAACCGCCCCGCGTCCTTTGAGCACGTTGGGCCCGCCGGAGGTGTCCGCGAAAATATCCACGATCCGGGCTGAGTCGAGCCCGAGGGACCGGCACAAGGCCAGCGCTTCGCCGAATGCCTGCCAGAAAACGAGCAGCGGCAGGTTGATCGCGAGCTTCATGCTCGCGCCGGCGCCGATCGGGCCGACGTGCTCGACGCGCCGGCACAGCTGATCGAGGAGAGGCCTCGCGCGGGCGATATCCGCCGCTTCTCCGCCGACGAAGCCGAAGAGCTTTCCGTCCTTTGCCGGCCCCACCGTTCCGCCGACCGGGCACTCGACCATCACCGCGCCTTTTTCCCCGATCTTCGCGGCGAGCTTGCGCTCGGTCTCGGGCCGGACCGTGCTCATCTCGATGAAGAGCTTTCCGGAGATGCCGCCCGACAGCAGTCCCTCCTTGCCGTGATAGGCCGCATCGATGGCCGCGGCATCGGTGAGTATGGTGATGATCGCTTCCGAGGATGAAGCGAGTTGCGACGGCGTCGCAGCGACTTTCGCGCCCGCGGCTGCGAGCGGCCTGGTCTTTTCCTGGGTGCGGTTCCAGACCGCGAGCTCGTGGCCGAGGCCCATCAGGCGCTGGGCGATCGCCGAGCCCATTCTGCCGGTGCCGGCTACTCCGATTTTCAAGTGGTCCTCCTTTGCTCGGGCGTGCCGGGTTGACACGTGCCGCAGCGTGGGTTCAAATTAGCCCGCGATAAATATAGCAGTTGCACCGAGGCCGCTTCGCTCCGAAGGAGAAAAAATGACGTCGCCGAAGAGCGAGCTCCGCGACGGGATGCGCATCGACTGGGACGTCCCGATCGAGATGGAAGACGACCTCGTTTTACGCGCCGACGTGTTCCGGCCGGAGGAGGGCCGCCATCCGGTGATCCTGAGCTACGGCCCCTATGCGAAGGGTCTCGCGTTCCAGGACGGCTATCCGAGTGCGTGGCAGCGCATGGTGGCCGAGCACCCGGACGTCGCCTACGGCTCCACGAACAAGTATCAGAATTGGGAAGTGGTCGACCCGGAAAAATGG
>DASPXL010000445.1:0-7725 GCA_035637375.1 Burkholderiales bacterium | reverse complement strand
CCCCAAAGTCAAGGAACAAAGGTTTCACGCTGGGGCGTAGCTGCTTTGCCGTTGAGCATATTCGTTGGGGTCGTACTCGGTGCGGTTGTCGGTGCAGCGATGGGTCACGCCGGCGTCGGCATTGCCATCGGGGCAGGTCTTGGTGTTGGCATCGGGGTTGCCGCAACGGTCGCGGTTTTCGTATTCCGCTCTTCCGAGCCGCCGGGTTCCCAGTAGCGGCTTAGGCTTCCTCCCGCGGATCCCGCGCGAGTAGTTGCTGCACGGCGTCGCGAGGTGAAGTGCCGCGGAAGAGCACAGAGCACACCGCCCGCGTGATCGGCATGTCGACTTTCTTTTCCGCGGCGAGCGCTTCGATCGCGTGGGCGGAGTACACGCCTTCGGCGACATGGCCGAGCTGCTTGAGGATCGCGTCGAGCGGCTCGCCCCGGGCGAGGTGCAGCCCGACGCTGCGGTTGCGCGACAGATCGCCGGTGCAAGTCAGGATGAGGTCGCCCGCTCCCGCGAGGCCCATGAAGGTTTCGGTCCGCCCGCCCAGCGCAAGCCCGAGCCGCGTGATCTCGGCGAGCCCGCGCGTGATCAACGCCGCGCGCGCGTTCAATCCGAGCCCAAGACCGTCGCTGATTCCCGCCGCGATCGCCATGACGTTTTTCACCGCCCCGCTGATCTCGACCCCCGCAAGGTCGACGCTGAAATAGACTCTGAGCGCCGGATGGTGCAGCTCGCGCGCCACGCGCTTCGCGAACCCCGCGTCGCGCGCGGCGAGCGTGAGCGCCGTGGGGCGTCCCTGCGCCACTTCCAGCGCGAAGCTCGGGCCGGACAAGGCGCCGCACTCGGCGCCTTCCCCCAGCACCTCCGCCACGACCTGGTGCGGGAGCTTGCCGCTCGCCTGCTCGAAACCCTTGCACGCCCAGACGACGGGCTCCTCAGACCGCGACGCGCGCAAGCGTTCGAGGACTTCGCGCAGCCCGGAAGTCGGCGTGGCGATCAGGGCGATATCGCTCCGCGCAAGCGCCGAGGGAAACTCCCCGGTCACCGTCACCGCGTCGGGAACCGGAACTTCGGGAAGATAGCGAGCATTGCGCCGGCCCGACCCGATGGCGGAGGCGAGCGCCGCGTCGCGCGCCCAGAGCGCAACGCGATGCCGTCCGGCGAGCGAGACCGCGAGCGCCGTGCCCCAGGCGCCCGCGCCGAGGATGGCGATATTCATGGGAGAAAACCGCCTGCCGCCACGAACATCCGTGAACCGCGGCTCAGAAACCCCAGACCTGACTGATCTTGATGTAGCCGGTCTGGCCTTCGGCGTGGCGCACCCTGATCCAGCCGCCCGCGGCCGGTTCCGCGACATCGAGGGCCACGCCCCGCTGCGCCCGGAACACCAGCGCCGCCGCGTCGCTCGCGGCCTGCCTCGCGTCGGCGACCGCGGCCGTTACGATCACCATGCGCTTGTCCGAGAGCGCCTTCTTTTCCACCCAGGCGAGGTCGCCCGCCTGATCGCGCACCTTGACCCAGTTGTCGATGTTGATGACGATCTCGACCGGGTAGAAGCGGCTTGCGACGAAAAGCTTCTTGGCGCGGACCGAGGGCGCGTCGTACATCGTCGCGCCGCTTTCGGCGATCGAGCGGAACTCGCCCGCCGCCGCGGAGGACGCGAGAGCGAGCAACACCGGGACCGCGAGAGCGCGCATCAGTGGGCGATCTCGATGCGCGGGCCGCCCGGCTGTGCGGCCGATTCGGCCGCGCGCTGCTGATAGAGCGCCTCGAAGTTGACCGGCGCGAGCAGCATCGAGGGAAACCCGGCGCGCGTGATGACATCGGAAACGGTCTCGCGCGCGTAGGGGAAAAGCACGTTCGGGCAGACCATTCCCAGCACCGGAGCGAGGTCCGCCTCGGGAACGTTGCGGATCTGGAACACGCCCGCCTGCGAGACTTCCACCAGGAACAGGGTCTTGTCGCCCTTTTTTGCGGCCACCGAGACGACCAGCGTCACCTCGAACAGCACCTCGTTCACGCGCTGCGACTGCTGCGTGAGCTGGACTTCGAGCTGGGGCTGCTCGGGCTGCATGAAGGTCTGCGGCCCTCCGGGAACCTCGAGCGACAGATCCTTGACGTAGATCTTCTCGATGCTGAACATCGGCTGCTGCGCTTCGCTCATCGGGGCTCCGGTTGAGTGGCGCCCGGGCGCTAGGCCGCGAGCAGGGAATCGAGCTTGCCGGCGTGCTCGAGCGCCGCAAGCTCGTCGAATCCGCCGACGTGCCGCTCGCCAATGTAGATCTGCGGCACGGTGCGGCGGCCGGTCCTGTCCATCATCTCCTCGCGCCGGCGCGGATCGAGATCGACGTGGATCTTCTCGATCTCGGTGACGCCTTTGGACTTCAGCAGCATTTCCGCGCGCACGCAGAACGGGCACACGGCGGTCGCGTACATCCGGATTTTCGCCATCTACTTCTCCACGGGGAGGCCCGCTTGCTGCCAGGCCCCGATCCCTCCGCCCAAGGTGAATACCTGCTCGAAGCCTTTCTTGCGCAGCGCCGCCGCGGCCCTGCCCGAGCGGTTGCCGGTGTCGCACACGACGATCACCGGCTTCGCCTTGTGCTTCTCGAGCTCGGCTGAGCGCGCTTCGAGCTCCCCGAGCGGGATGTTGCGCGCGCCCAGCACGTGCCCTTTCTCGTACTCGGCCGCCTCGCGCACGTCCAGCACCAGGGCGTTCTGCTGGTTCATCAGCAGCGTCGCCTGGAGGGTCGAAACGGACGCGCTGCCGCCGGCGCGGCGCACCGCGGGCCAGACGAGCATCGCGCCGCTTACGAGCGCCACCCCGACGAGAAATAGGTTGTCGCCGACGAATTTGATCAGATTGACTTCCGCCATGTCGCGATCCCGGTGCTCCGCGGCGCTGCGCCTCGCGCGTCGCGGCGATCAGAAGGCCGTTTCAGACCGTTCTGAACCGGCCGGCAAGGGCTCATTATAAAATGCTTTCCTGCGGCGCGGAGCGCGCTTCGTCGGGAACGCCCATGCACAGAATCGTTCTGCTTCGCCACGGTGAATCGGTCTGGAACATGGAAAACCGCTTCACCGGCTGGACCGATGTCGACCTCACGCCGCGCGGCGTGGAGGAAGCGAGGCGCGCCGGACAGGTCCTCAAGGACGCGGGCCTCGTCTTCGATTGCGCCTACACCTCGGTGCTCAAGCGCGCGATCAAGTCCCTGTGGCTCGCGCTCGAGGCGATGGATCTGATGTGGATTCCCGTGCACCACTCCTGGCGCTTGAACGAGCGCCACTACGGCGCGCTGCAGGGGCTCGACAAGGCCGAGATGGCCGCGAAGTTCGGCGAGGAGCAGGTGCTTCTGTGGCGCCGCAGCTACGACGTGCCGCCTCCCGCGCTCGAGCGCGACGACCCCCGCCATCCGCGCGGCGACCCGCGCTATTCCGGCCTCGCCGGCGCCGAGCTGCCGCTCACCGAGTCCCTGAAGGACACCGTCGCGCGATTTCTCCCCCACTGGAGCGAGACCATCGCGCCCAAGGTCCGCCAGGGCGCTCGGATCATCATCGCGGCGCACGGGAACAGCCTGCGCGCCCTCGTCAAGTATCTGGACGCAGTGAGCGATGAGGACATCGTCGGTCTGAACATCCCCACGGGAATTCCCCTCGTCTACGAGCTCGATGCGGGGCTGCGGCCCGTTCGTCATTACTATCTCGGCGACCCGGCGGTATGAGCGGGCGGTTTTGGGCGGTGCTGCTGCTTGCCCCGGCATTGGCGCTCGCTCAGGGCACGAAGGAAAGCCAGCAGCTCGAGGCCTTGCGCGAGCGCATCGATGAGCTGCGCGCGAAGATCTCCGAATCCGAGGAGAGCCGCACCGAGGTGCGCGAGGAGCTGCGCGAGTCCGAACGCGCCATCTCCGAGGCCAACCGCGCACTGCGCGCGCTCGCCGACAGGCGTGCGGTAGCCCAGACCCAGCTCGCCGCGCTCACCCGTCGGGCCCGGGAGCTCGAGGACGAAATCGCCTCGCGCCGGGAAACCCTCGGGAGGCTGCTCACCTCGCGCTATCTCGACGGCGAGCAAAGCGCCCTGAAACTTCTTTTCTCGGGGGAGGACCCCGGCCGCATCGCGCGCGAGCTGTACTACTACAGTCACGTTTCCCGCGCCCAGGCGGAGTTCATCCGGGAGCTGGGATCGATTCTCGAGCAGCTGCGCAAGCTCGAAGCGGGCGCGCGCGAAAAGAGCGCCGAGCTCGCCGCGATCGAATCGGCCGCGCGCAAGGAGCGAAGCGCTCTGCTCAAAGAACAGGCGGAGCGCCGCGGGGTGCTCGAGCGCGTGTCCGTCCAGCTGCGCGAGCAGCGCCGGCAGGTGAAGCAGCTCGAGCGCGACGAGTCGCGCCTGTCGCAGCTCGTCGAAGAGCTCGGCAGAGTGATCGCCGCGACTCCGCTCCTTCGCAACGACAAGGTTCCCGAGCCCGGCGGCGCGGAAGGCCCCCTTGCGGGCCTCAAGCGCGGGCTGAGGCTGCCGATCAAGGGGGAGCTCACCAACCGCTTCGGCGCCCAGCGCGCGAGCGGGGGGCCTCCGTGGAAGGGCCTGTTCATCCGCTCGCCGTCGGGACAGGAAGTGCGGGCGGTCGCCCCGGGACGGATCGTGTTCTCGGATTGGCTGCGCGGCTTCGGCAACCTGCTCATCATCGACCACGGCCTGAGCTACCTCACCATCTACGGCAACAACGAATCGGTGCTGAAGCAGGTGGGTGAATTAGTGCACACCGGAGAAGCGGTCGCGACCGTCGGCGCGAGCGGCGGCAACACGGAATCGGGTTTATACTTCGAAATCCGGCACGAAGGAAAAGCGTTCGACCCGATGCGTTGGGTGTCCTTGAAGTAGCCGGGATTGTCCAAAATGCCAAGCGGGCGGCTGAGAGTGTCCTAGGACCCATATCATGAAGACCAGGATCAAACAGGCGAGCCTCGTGCTCGCGGGAGTGCTGGCGGGAGTTCTGCTCAGCCTCAATTTTTCCGCCGTAGCCCAGCGCGAGGCGGCGCGCTTCCCGCTGCCGGTCGATGAGCTGCGCGCCTTTGCCGAAGTGTTCGGCGCGATCAAGTCGAGCTACGTCGAGCCGGTCGAGGACAAGAAGCTCATCACCGAAGCGATCAGCGGCATGCTCACCGGGCTCGATCCGCACTCGGCGTATCTCGACCAGGACGCGTTCCGCGAGCTCCAGGTCGGCACCCAGGGCGAATTCGGGGGCCTCGGCATCGAGGTCGGCATGGAAGAAGGGTTCGTCAAGGTGGTTTCGCCGATCGAGGACACGCCGGCGTTCCGCGCGGGCCTGAAGCCCGGGGACTTCATCATCAAGATCGACGACACCTCGGTCAAGGGCATGAACCTGAACGACGCGGTCAAGCGCATGCGCGGCAAGCCGAAGACGACCATCCGGCTCACCATCCTGCGCAAGGGCGAGGCGAAGCCCTTCGAGGTGACCCTCACGCGCGACGTCATCCGCGTGCAGAGCGTGAAATCCAAGCTGATCGAGCCCGGCTACGGGTGGATACGCGTTTCCCAGTTTCAGGAGCACACCGGCGAGAACCTGGTGAAGCACCTGGAGGGTCTCTACAAGAACGGACCGTTGAAGGGCCTTATCCTCGACCTGCGCAACGATCCGGGCGGGCTCCTGAACGGCGCGGTGGGCATCTCCTCCGCGTTCCTGCCGCCGCGGGTGCTGGTCGTGTCGACCGACGGCCGCACCGAGGACGCCAAGCGCAAATTCATCGCCGCCCCGGAAGACTACCTGCGGGGCAACCGCGACGATTACCTCAAGAACCTGCCCGCGGCGATCAAGACCGTGCCGATGGTCGTGCTCGTCAACGGCGGCTCGGCCTCCGCTTCCGAAATCGTCGCGGGCGCGCTGCAGGACCACAAGCGCGCGACGCTGCTCGGCACGCCGACTTTCGGCAAGGGCTCGGTGCAGACGATACTGCCGCTTGGCAACAACACCGCGATCAAGCTGACCACCGCGCGCTACTACACGCCGAGCGGCCGCTCGATCCAGGCGAAGGGCATCGTCCCCGATATCGTGATCGAGGATCCCACCTCGCCGACCACGGGGCGGCTGCGCGAGGCGGATCTGGAAAAGCACCTCATCAACGAGCAGGAAAAGGACGGCAAGTCCGACAAGGCGCGGCGCACCGGCGCCAAGGCGTCGACCGAGGGCGAGGACAAGCCGCCGGCTCCGCTCGAGTTCGCCTCGGACAAGGACTTCCAGTTCCAGCAGGCGCTGAAGCTGCTGAAGGGTCAGCCGCTCGCTACGGCGCAGAGCGCGACGCCCGCGACCCCGAAGAATTGATAAAGTGATAAGGCGGACGCACAAAGCGCGCCGCCTTATCTCCGCGGAATCGAGTCGGCGCCAGGCGCCGCTCATTCCGCGGAAGGAATCCGTCCGACATGAATGACGAACAGCTCCTGCGGTATTCACGGCATATCCTGCTGCCTGAAATAGGTATCGAAGGGCAGGAGAAATTTCTCGCTTCCACCGCGCTTATCATCGGTGCCGGCGGCCTGGGCTCGCCGGTAGCGATGTATCTTGCGGCGGCGGGAGTCGGGACGATCGCTCTTGCCGACGGCGATGCGGTGGACCTCACCAACCTGCAGCGCCAGATCCTGCACACCACCGGGTCGATCGGCAAACCCAAGGCGGCGTCCGGGCGCGAGGCGCTCGCGAAAATCAACCCGGAGGTGAAAGTCGCGCCCTTGCAGCGCCGCCTCGAAGGCGAGGAGCTCGAGCGGCTGGTCGCCGGGGCGAGCGTAGTGCTCGACTGCTCGGACAACTTCGCCACCCGCCACGCGGTGAACCGCGCTTGCGTGCGCCACCGCAGGCCGCTCGTGTCGGGCGCGGCGGTGCGCTTCGACGGCCAGGTGAGCGTGTTCGACCTGAGGGACGACCTCAGCCCCTGCTATCAGTGCCTGTTCCCGGAGAACGCCGAGCTCGAGGAAATGCGCTGCGCGGTGATGGGCATCTTCGCCCCGCTCACCGGAATCATCGGCGCCGTCCAGGCCGCCGAAGCGCTGAAGCTGCTCGCGGGCGCCGGCGACACGCTGAAGGGGCGCTTGCTGATCCTCGACGCGCTCGCCATGCAATGGCGGACGGTCAAGCTCGCCAAGGACCCGTCCTGCGCGGTGTGCGCGAAGGTGACGGCCTAGATCCTAAACCAGCAGCGGCCACTGCTTTTCCCACAGCTCCGTGGGCTTTCGCTTGAAGCCGCTCTTGGCGTACTGCTGCCAGCGCCCGATGACGTAGCAAAGCAGCAGGTTGGCTTTCGGGCCGGGATCGGGAGCGGTTCCCGCCGCCCCGGCCGGTTCCCCGCCTCCCTGGGTCGCGGCCACGCGCAGGCATTGCTTGAGCGTCGCCTCGAGGCGATCGTGGAGCTGGTTGATCCGGGCCTGCAGCCGCTCGTCTTCGTTCACAAGCGCGTCGCCGACCAGCACCCGCGTCATTCCGGGGTTCTTCTCGGCGAAACCGAGCAGCGACGAGAGGATCGCGTGGATCTGCTTTCGGCCGTTCTCCTCCTCGGCGGTGATCTTGTTCACCAGGCCGAACAGGCTCTCCTCGATGAACTCGATCAGGCCCTCGAACATCTGGGCCTTGCTCGCGAAGTGCCGGTAGAGCGCGGCTTCGGAAACGTCCAGCTCCTTCGCCAGGGCCGCGGTGGTGACTTTCTCGCCTTTCGGGTCTTCGAGCATCCGCGCCA
>DASPXL010000444.1:0-1695 GCA_035637375.1 Burkholderiales bacterium | reverse complement strand
CATTTCACCGGAGACCTGCTTGCGCGCCATCGCTGCGCGCAGGAGCGGCGCGAGCTGTCCTTTGGAGCCCGGTTGGATGCTCTTGAAGAGCTCGGGGCGATAAAGACCGATGCCGCTGAAGGTCAGCTTGGGTTCGCCGTTCGAGTCGACTTCGGTGCCCCTCAAGCCGAAATCTCCTTGCGGATGGTGCGGCGGATTCGCGACCAGAACCAGGTGCGCGAGATCCTGCCCCAGCGCGCGGCCGACCAGAGTGGAGAAGTCGAAATCGCAGAAGATGTCGCCGTTGACGGCGATGAACGGTTCGGCGCCCAGAAGCGGCAGCGCCTTGACGATTCCGCCGGCGGTTTCGAGCGCCTCGGCTTCGCGAGAGTAGCCGATCGCGACGCCCAAGGAACGCCCATCGCCGAGAGCGGCCTCGATCAAGTGGCCGAGATGCGCGTGATTGATCACGATTTCGCGGACGCCGGAGCGCGCGAGCGCCTCGATCAACCGGGCGATCAGGGTCTTGCCCCGCACTTCGATCAGCGGCTTCGGCGTCGCGTCGGTGAGGGGCTTCATGCGCGCGCCGCGCCCCGCAGCCAGGATCATCGCTTTCATGATTCGAAATCAGGACGTGTAGCCGAAGCGTTTTTCTTTCGCGTCGAGCTCATCGAGCAAGTGTGCAAGCGCCGCGAGTTCCCTGTAGCGCCCGCAGGTGCGCCGCAGGTAGCGCATCACGAGCGGCTGATCCTTCAGGTAGCCGTCCTTGCCGTCCCGGTAGAAGAGCCGGGCGAAGATCCCCAGCACCTTGAGCTGGCGCTGCGCTCCCATCCACTCGAAATCCCGGTAGAAGTCGGCAAAATCTCCGGCCACCGGCAGGCCGGCCTTGCGCGCCTTCTCCCAGTAACGCACGGCCCAGTCGATGACGCGTTCCTCTTCCCAGGCGACGTAGGCGTCGCGCAGGAGCGAGGCGAGATCGTAGGTGATCGGGCCGTAGACCGCGTCCTGAAAATCGAGAATACCCGGGCGCGGCTCGCATACCATGAGGTTGCGCGAGTGATAATCGCGGTGCACGAAAACGCGCGCCTGCCCGAGGTTGTTCGCGAGGAGCGTCGAAAAAGCCTTCTCCAGGGTCTCGCGCTGCGCGGCGCCGAGCTCTCTTTGGAGCTGGCGGGCGACGTACCAATCGGGAAAAAGGCGCAGTTCCCGCTCGAGCAGCTCTCTGTCGTAATCGGGCAGCACGCCCGGCCGGCTCGCCAGCTGAATGCGCAGCAGAGCGTCGAGCGCGTCGCCGTAAAGCCGTCCGGCGTTGCGCTCGTCGAGCGCATCCAGATAAGTGGTGCTGCCCAGATCCGAGAGCAGCAGAAACCCGCGTTCTAGATCCTGCGCCCGAATCTCTGGAACGTGAACCCCGGCTTCGGCGAAGACACGCGCGACGTGCACGAACTGCCGGCAGTCCTCACGGTCGGGCGGCGCGTCCATCGCGACGAGCGACGGTTGCGCCTCCCCGCGGCGTATGCGGAAATAGCGTCGGAAGCTCGCATCGTCGGAGGCCGGCGCGACGCTGAAGTCGCTGCTGCCGAGCGTCGTCTCCAGCCATTGGCGCAATTGCCCGGCTCGGTCCAAAAGTCCTCCTGAAACAAAGAATTGCCTTCGCCGCTTATTTATGCGATTTTAGCACCCGCCACGACAGCCCAACCCTACAAGCTTCCCCGC
>DASPXL010000443.1:0-9605 GCA_035637375.1 Burkholderiales bacterium | reverse complement strand
AGCGACGCCGACTGGCTTCTGTCGCAATTCAACGATTACGAATCGCAGGCGAAGCGCCTGATCGAGGCGGGCCTGCCCTTGCCCGGCTACGAGATGGTCTTGAAGTGCTCGCACACCTTCAACCTGCTCGACGCGCGTGGCGCGATCTCCGTCACCGAGCGCGCCGCTTATATCGCGCGCGTACGCACGCTCGCGCGACTGGTCGCGCAGGCTTATTACGAGTCTCGCGAGAAGCTCGGGTTTCCGATGTTGAAGCCGGCGCAAACACCGAAAAAGAAAGCCAGGGCCTGAACGACCATGGCGAAGAGTAAGGCGGCGAAAACCCCCGCGGCAGCAAGCCTGCTCGTCGAGCTTCTCGCCGAGGAACTGCCACCGAAATCGCTTTCGCTGCTTAGCAGGTTCTTCGGCGACGAGGTCGGCAATAGGCTTAGTCGTTATCAGCTCAAGCTTCGGGTTCCGGACTGGCGAGTTTTTGCCACACCCCGCAGACTGGCAGTACTCGTACCTGACGTCCTCGCAGTTGCGGAGGACCGATCGACGGAGGTGCCCGGGCCGTCCATCAAAGCGCCGCCTGAAGCGGTGGCTGGTTTCGCCAGAAAGAATGGTGTTGACGTCGCCGCGCTGGAGCAACGTGATACCCCTAAAGGAATGGTCTATTTCGCGCACACAACGTTGAAGGGGGCTTCCCTCAATTCCGTACTCCCCAACGTGGTAAGCGAAGTCCTCCAGAAGCTTCCCATTCCTAAGGTCATGCGCTGGAGCAACGGCGACAAGCGGTTCGTGCGGCCCGTGCACGGATTGGTGATGATGCACGGCAGGCACGTGGTTCCAGGCGCCGTGCTCGGCGTACTCGCCAGCAACACGACCAGCGGACACCGATTCATGGGCGCAGCGTCGATTCGCCTGGCGAACGCCGACGAATACGAGGCAAGGCTGCTCAAGGACGGTCGTGTCATCGCCGACTTCGCCGCGCGCAAATCGGAAATCGATAAGCAGCTGCAGGCCGAGGCCAGGCGTCAGAAGGCGCGCCTCGGCGAGTATCAGGACCTGCTGGAAGAAGTCACCGCACTAGTCGAGTTCCCGGCCGTTTACGCGGGTGAATTCGACGCCTCGTTCCTCGACGTGCCGCAGGAATGCCTGATCCTCACCATGCGCCAGAATCAGAAGTATTTTCCGCTGTTCGCCTCCGACGGGAAGCTGCTGCCGAAATTTCTCATCGTCTCCAATATGCGCGTCGATGATCCGCGCCCAATCGTCAGCGGCAACGAGCGGGTTGTCCAGCCCAGGCTCGAGGACGCACGATTCTTCTTGAACCAGGATCGGAAGATCCGCCTCGAGGCGCGCGTTCCACAGTTGGCGAAAGTTGTGTTCCACAACAAGCTTGGCAGCCAACTCGAACGCATGCAGAGAATCAAGCTGTTGGCCGGCGAGATTGCGCGCTCGCTTCGCGCGGATGCGATGCAGGCCGAGCGCGCCGCCGAGCTTTCCAAAGCGGATTTGCCTGCCGCCATGGTCGGTGAATTTCCCGAGCTGCAGGGCGTCATGGGGCGTTACTACGCGCTGCACGACGGCGAGCCGCGCGAAGTCGCCGATGCGATCGAGCAGCATTACCGCCCGCGTTTCGCCGGCGACAAGCTTCCCGAAGGGCCGATCGCTTGTACCGTAGCGCTTGCCGACAAGCTCGACACCCTTGCGGGACTATTCAGCATCGGCGAGCAGCCGACCGGAGACAAGGATCCGTTCGGACTTCGCCGCGCGGCTCTCGGGGTCCTCAGGATTATTATTGAAAATCAGCTTCCGTTGTCACTGTGGGATCTCGTAAACGCGGCTTTCGGGCCCTTCAAAAACAAGGCGCAAACGGACCTCCAGATGTTTTTCACGGAACGCATGCGCAGCTATTTCCAGGAGCGCGGTTATTCCGCGAACGAGGTCGAGGCCGTTCTCAGCCTGAACCCGGTTGCGATAGCGCTCATCCCTAAGCAACTCGAAGCTGTTCGCGCGTTTTCCGCACTTCCAGAAGCAGCCAGTCTTGCCGCCGCAAACAAGCGAATCGCCAACATACTGCGACAAGCGGAAAACAAGGGCGAGTCATTCGTCGATGCCGACGTTTCAGCGCTCAAGGAACCCGCCGAAATCGCGCTTTTTGAAGCCTTGCAGGCGGCATCCCGTTCGGCGAAGCCGCTGTTTGACTCTGGAGATTTCTCTGGATATCTGAAAACCTTTGCGTCGTTGAAGAGCCCCGTGGATTCGTTCTTCGACGCAGTCATGGTTATGGCCGACGACAGGAAGCTTCGCGAGAATCGGCTTGCGCTGCTCACCGATATGCGCAAAGCGATGAATCGGTTCTCCGACATCTCCAAGCTCGCCGCATGAAGCTCGTCATCCTCGACCGCGACGGCGTCATCAATTTCGACAGCGACCAGTACATCAAGCACCCGGATGAGTGGCGGCCCATCCCTGGAAGCCTCGATGCGATCGCGCGTCTGACGCAGGAGAGCTGGCGTGTCGTGGTGGCGACGAATCAGTCGGGAATCGGCCGCGGTTTCTTCGACATGGCGGCGCTCAACGCGATCCACGCGAAGATGCACAAGGCCGTCAACCAGGCGGGCGGGCGCATCGAGGCGGTGTTCTACTGCCCCGACACGGCCGAATCGCAGTCGGCCTGCCGCAAGCCGAGCCCGGGGATGTTCTTCGCCATCGCCGAGCGCTTGAACGTCACGCTCGAGCGCGTTCCGGCGGTGGGCGACAGCCTGCGCGACCTCCAGGCCGCGGCCGCGGTGGGCGCACAGCCGATCCTCGTGCTCACAGGAAAGGGCAGGGAGACGCACGCCGCCGGCGAGCTGCCGGAGGGGACGGCCGTTTATCCGGATCTCGCCGCGGTGGCGCAGGCGCTGTGTCAATGATTTTTCTGCGCTCGCTCGTCTTCCTCATCGCCCAGATTCTCATCACTCCCCCCTACGCGATCTTCGCGCTCGCCACCGCGCCGCTCGCTCCTCTTGCGCGCTTTCGCCTCATCGCCGGCTGGTCGCACGCGATGATCTGGCTCGCGAAGACCGTGCTCGGCATCCACTACCGCGTGATCGGCAGGGAGAATCTGCCTCGAACTCCGTCGGTAATTCTGTCCAAGCATCAGTCGGCCTGGGAAACCATCGCCTTCGCGGTGATTTTTCCGCCGCAAGTGCTGGTGCTGAAGCGCGAGTTGCTGTGGATCCCGTTCTTCGGCTGGGGACTCGCGCTGACGAGCCCGATCGCCATCGACCGCGGCAGCGGAGCCCGGGCGCTCAAGCGGATGGCGGAGCTCGGACGGAGGCGCCTTGCGCAAGGGTTCTGGATCGCCATTTTCCCGGAGGGCACGCGCGTGCAGCCCGGCAAGCGCGGCAAGTACCACTTGGGCGGAGCGTGGCTCGCCGTTAACTGCGGAGTTCCGGTGGTGCCGGTCGCGCACAACGCCGGGCTGTTCTGGGGGCGAAAGGCGTTCCTCAAGTGTCCCGGCACGGTGACGGTGGAAATCGGCGCGCCGATCGACTCGAGCGCCCACACGCCGGAATCGCTCAACGCGGCGGTCGAGGATTGGATCGAGGAACGGATGGCCGCGCTATGTCCCGGGCCCTGAGACAACTGCAGCTGCCGTTTGACATCCCGCCGCAGCCGGAAAAACCGGGGCGAGTTCGCCAAGTGCAGCTCGCGGGCGGCATCCTCGCTTACCGGCTCGCGCGCGCGAGGCGCCGCACTATCGGGCTGTTCGTCGATGCCGAGGGCGTCGAGGTTCGGGCCCCGCGTGATGCCACGGTCGGCGATATCGAAGCGTTCATCCGGAAGAAGGAGCGTTGGGTCCGCGAGCGCCTCGCCGGGCCGCGGCGCATCTCCTTCGTCTGGCAGGCCGGAGCAAGGCTGCCGTGGCTCGGGCGGATCGTGACATTGGGGCTCCGGCACGGCGAAATCGGGGTGTGGCTCTCGCAGGGCGAGCTCGAATTCGGATTGGCCGACGGTGCGAGCCTGCGCGAGCGGGCGCTCGACTGGATGCGCATGGAGGCGCTCAGGTTTTTCCGGGAACGCGTCGCGGTTCTATCACCGGCGCCTGGTTTTTCCGTGTCCGAGGTAGGACTTTCGGACGCCCGGACGCGGTGGGGCAGCTGCGGCGCCAACGGGCGCGTGCTTCTCAACTGGCGGCTGATGCTCCTGCCGCCGCACCTCGTCGATTACGTGATCGCGCATGAGCTCGCCCACCTGCGCGAGCTCAACCATTCGCCGCGCTTCTGGGATATCGTGGCCTCGCTGTATCCGCACCACCGATCCGCGCGGCGCGAGCTGAACGCCCTGGCGCGGACGCTGCCCGAACTATAGTTATAGCAGACTGTTTTTCTACAGTCTCATACTTGGGGGATTTTAAGGGGGCATGCCCTCTTTTCGATAACCGGTCAGGAGTCTCGATATGCGAATGCTTCACACCATGTTGCGGGTGGGCGACCTTGAACGGTCGCTGCGTTTCTACACCGAGGTGCTCGGCATGCGGCTGCTGCGCCGCAAGGACTACCCGGAGGGCAAATTCACCCTCGCCTTCGTCGGCTACGGCGAGGAAGCCGATACTGCGGTGCTCGAGCTCACCTGCAACTGGGGCGTGGAAAAATACGAGCTCGGCAACGCCTACGGCCACATCGCGGTCGCGGTCGATGACGCCCACGAGGCGTGCGAGGAAGTGAAGCGCCGCGGCGGCAAGGTCACCCGTGAGGCCGGGCCGATGAAGCACGGCACGACGGTGATCGCCTTCATCGAGGACCCCGACGGCTACAAGATCGAGCTGATCGAGCGACGCTAGGCAGGCGCGGCTTACCGCGAGGCTCCGGGGTTTTTTGCCACCCGGTACTTGCCGATGTTGCTTTTTTGCCCGATCAGGGCCTTGGCCAGATCCTCGAGCAAGTCGTCGGTCACTTCCGGCGCCGGAATCTTCAGTTGCTCCACCCCTACCCCGAACAGATTCTTCGCCTGGACGAGCAGCTCCCCCTGGGTAGGGTCCGCGGTGATGGTCATGTCCGTCAAGATGGCCGCCGGAAACGTGAACCTGGCCCCGACGAGTATTCCCTTGGGGCTTTTCTTTTCTTCCTCGGCGAATTTCACTTTGCTCGCCCACAGCGCCTCCCGGGCTCTCTGGGCCGCAACCGCGTCGTCGCAATTGACCGTCACCGTATTTCCCGACTCCCACTTGACGAAGAAGTGGATGGTGTCGAAGTATTCCTTGTCGCCGATGCGTTTGCGCCGGTAATCGATGAAGGAATCCGTCAGGGCGAGCCCGATCAGGTTGGAAACCCCCGGGATCGAGAACATCAGCGGGTTGATCGGCTTCACCACCGTGAGCTGCTTGAGCAGCTCGTTCACGTACTGGAACGTCTGCTTCATCTTGTCTTCGACCAGCTTGAGCTTGTCCCCCTGCAAACTCTGCTGAAGAATCTGCTGGGTCTTCACCAGGTCCGCCTGTTTTTTCAGGTCGTCAAGAAGGCCCATGGCATCTCCCCGCTTTCAACCCTATATCGATGCGCCATTTTGCCAGCACGCGTCTGCGGGGTCTAGGTCCGGCGCAGCGCCAACCAGTTGGCGATTGTGACAAAAGCCGCAACCGGCAGCGTTTGCGCGCGCACCCCCGGATCGATGCCGAGTCCGGCCAGATCGGATTCGGAGATCAACCCGGAAACGGCGTTTCTCAGCGTCTTTCGCCGCTTCGAAAAAGCCTTGGCGACGACGGCGGAAAAGCCGGCCTCATCCATGGCCTCCAGCTCAGGCAAAGGGCGCGGCAAAAGCCGCACCACCGCAGAATGGACCTTGGGCGGAGGCCGGAACGCGTCCGGCGGAACCGTGAACAGCCGCTCAAGCCGGAAACGGTATTGCAGCATCACCGAAAGCCGCCCGTATTCAGGGCCCGAAGGCATCGCGACCATCCGGTCGACGACCTCCTGCTGCAGCATGAAATGGAGATCGACGCACCGGGCCGCGGCGGCGGCGACGTGGAACAGGATCGGAGTGGAGATGTTGTAGGGGAGATTGCCCACGATTCTGAGCGGCGCGGGGAGCGCCGCAAAATCGAACCGCAGCGCGTCGGCCTGGTGCACCGCCAGACGCTCCTCGGGAAAGCGCTCGCGCAGGCGCGCGCTCAGGTCCCGGTCCAGCTCGACGGCGTGCAGGTGCTCGACGCGCTCGAGGAGCGGCGCGGTCAGCGCGCCCAGCCCGGGGCCTATTTCGACGATGTGTTCGCCGCGCCGCGGATCGATCGCCGCGACGATGCGCCCGATGACTCCCCGTTCGACGAGAAAGTGCTGACCGAACCTTTTGCGCGCAACATGCCGGCGTGTCGCCACTGCACTCTAGCGCTGCGACCGCGCCTGCGCTTGCGCCATCCCGATCGCCGCCTCGACCGCAGCGAGCAGGCTCTCGGGCTCCGCGCGGCCGGTGCCGGCGAGCTCGAGCGCGGTGCCGTGGTCGACCGAAGTGCGGATGATCGGCAGCCCGAGGGTGACGTTGATTCCCTTGCCGAAGCTCGCGTACTTGAGCACCGGGAGCCCCTGATCGTGATACATCGCGAGCACGCAATCGGCGTTCGCGAGGAGCGCCGGCACGAACAGCGTATCCGCGGGAAGCGGCCCGGTGAGCTGAAAACCCTCGGCGCGCAGCTTCTCGAGAACCGGGCCGATCACCTCGATCTCCTCTCGCCCGAAATAGCCGCCCTCGCCGCCGTGGGGATTGAGGCCGGCGACCAGCACCCGCGGCGTGGCGATACCGAAGCGGCGGGTGAGCTCGGCGCGGAGAATCCGGAGGGTTCCCTCAAGGCTGTTGCGGGTCAGCGCCCGCGGCACGTCCTTCAGGGCGAGGTGCGTCGTCGCGAGCGCGACGCGCAGGCCCCCGCCGGCGAGCATCATCACCACCTGGGGGACGCCGGTGCGTTCGGCGAGATATTCCGTGTGACCGATGAACGCGATGCCGGCGTCGTTGATGACCGCTTTGTGCACCGGCGCGGTGACGAGCGCGGCGAACTCGCCCGTCTTGCAGCCTGCGATCGCGCGGTCGAGGAGCGAGATCACGTAGGGCGCGTTGCGCCGGTCAAGCTTGCCCGCCCGACAGGGGGAAGCGAGCGGGAGGTGCAGGCACGCAATCGAATCCGGCGTCAGGGCGCCTTCCGTGTCGCTCAGCCGCAGGTCGAGCCCGAGCTGCCGGGCGCGGCCCTCGAGCATCCCCCGGTCCCCGAGCACCACGATACGGGCGGAAAAGTTATGCCGTGCAAGAGCCAGGCAGATATCCGGGCCGATTCCCGCCGGCTCCCCCGAGGTGACTGCAATGAGCGTTTTCCGGGGGGCGAGCATCGGCTCACTCACCGGTCTTCGAGCCGCAGCTCGACGTAGGCGCGATCGCGCAGCTGGCGCAGCCATTCCTGATAGGCCTCGTCGCCTTTCCGGTCCAGGAGCGCCTTGCGCGCCTCGATGCGCCTGCGCTCGGAGGACATGTCCGCGGTGCGCCGCTCGAGCACCTGGATGAGATGCCATCCGAAGGGAGTCTTGACGGGCTGGCTCACCTCCATCGGCTTCATATCCATGAAGGCGCGCTCGAACTCCGGCACCATGTCGCCCGGGTAGACCCACCCCAGGTCCCCGCCCCGCGAAGCCGAGCTGTCGTCGGAGTTCAGGCGCGCGAGCTCGGCGAAATTCACGCCGTTCACGATGCGCTCGCGCAGGTTCGAGAGCTTTCTCCTGGCGTCGTCCTCGGAGACGAGCTCGTTGGTGCGCACCAGAATATGGCGCACGTGCGCCTGCTCCACCAGCAGCGGCGCCCCGGCGCCGCGCAGATCGACGAGCTTGAGCACGTGGAATCCCGCCGGGCTGCGCAGGACCTTGCTCACCTCCCCGGCTTTCAGCTTCGCCAGCGCCTCGACGAACAACTCGGGCAGCCGCTCCTGGCTGCGCCAGCCCATGACGCCGCCCTGGAGCGCGTCGGGCGCATCGGAGTAGGCCGCGGCGAGCTGCGCGAAGTCCGCGCCGTCCTTGAGCCGCTTGAGCGCCTCCTCGGCGCGGGCGCGCCGCGCTTCCAGCTGCTCGGGACTCGCCTGCTCGGGCACCCGCACCAGAATGTGCGCGATGCTGTACTCGGTCGCCGCGCCCTTTCTTCCGCTCTGCTCGAGAAGAAAATTCTCGATCTCGCCCTCGCTGACGGTGATCTTGCTGGTGACTTCGCGTTCGCGCAAGCGCGTGATCAGGATCTCGTTGCGCAGCTCCTCGCGAAATTTGTCGAAACCGATTTCATCGCGCTCGAGCGTCTTGCGGAACTCGGTGAGCGACAGCTTGTTTCCCTCGGCGACGCGGTTGACGGTGCGGTCGAGCTCCAGATCGTCGACGCGCAGCCCGGTGTCGCGGGCGAACTGCAACTGCACCTTCTCGACCACAAGGCGCTCGAGCACCTGATGCTCGACCTCGCGCCGCTCCGGAAGAGACGTCCCGCGCCGCTGCAGCTCCTTCAGCACGCGGTTCATCCGCTCCGCGAGCTCGTACTGGGTGATCACCTCCTTGTTGACCACCGCGACGACCCGATCGACCAGGGCGATGCGCGCCGCGGCGGCCCGCTCCGGACGCTCGCTTTGCGCAAGCGCCGTGCCGCACGCGAGCAACAGCAGGGTGGCGAAGGGGTATCTCATCGTCATGGTCCCGCTATTTTGCAGTATTGTCGCCCGGCGCGGTGCCCGCGCCCGCGCGCGAGCCACGACTTCAAGCCTCATCACTGGTAAAAATCAAACGGACGGTCGGGATTCGCATCGGGGGGCGCCGCGTTGATCTGCCGGTAGCCCGGGATGTTGCGTTTCAGGGCTTCAAGGGGATTCGACCCGAGTTGCGAGAAGCCGTTCAGCTCCAGCTGCGCGAACACGGAGGTCGTCGATGTGCCGGCGGTCAGCGCAAATCGCTGCACCACGATGCGGCTCACCCAGCAGTCGGCCGCGTACTCAAAGCCCCCGATGCTCTCGACGATCCGGCTGTCGCGCAGCGAATAGTTGAACCGCCCGACCCCGTACCAGCGATCGAAGAGCGGCCACTGTCCCGAGAGGTCCACTTGCCTGATCGGGTTGATCGGGTCGCGCAGGAAACGGTAGCTCAGATTGAGGGTCTTGAGCGGCTCGGGCTGATAGCGCGTCGTGACGGTCAAGCGCTCGGCTTGGTTGTCCCGCTGGTTGTACTGGGTCGCGGCCTCCGCGGTCCAGTGCTCAGCGACCCGTCCTGAAAGCGCGGCAAGCCAGTCCGAGGCGCCGTAGGTCCGGGGCGCATCGGCCGGGTTGAGCGTCACCTGCTGATCCTTGAAGTAATAGCGCTGGCCGATCGTTCCGCGGAGCATTTCCTGTCCGGTCGAGGATCTCAGCACGCGCGAGGTGAGCGCGACGGTGAGCTGGTCGGCGTCGTTGATGCGATCGCCTCCTGAAAAGCTGTTCTCCGAGAAAATCTGCGCGTAGTTGAAGTCCGCGACGGCCGTATCGAACAGGGGGATCCGACTCTGGTCGCGGAACGGAACGCGCACGTAGTAAAGACGGGGCTCGAGCGTCTGCGTGATGGCTTGTCCCTGCGCCTGGCCCTCGCGCTCGAAGA
>DASPXL010000442.1:0-4128 GCA_035637375.1 Burkholderiales bacterium | reverse complement strand
GGCAAGCGCGTGCAGGCGCTCGGCGGTGCGAAGAACCACATGGTCGTCATGCCGGACGCCGATCTGGCGCACACGATCGACGCGCTGATGGGGGCGGCGTACGGCTCGGCGGGCGAGCGTTGCATGGCCATCTCGGTCGCGGTGGCGGTCGGGGATCGCACCGCCGATCGCCTGATCGAGGCGCTGATTCCCAGGGTCAAGGGGCTGAAGCTCGGCCCCGCCACCGATGCGAGCGCGGAGATGGGACCGCTCATCACCAAGGCGCACCTCGAACGCGTCGCCGGCTACATCGAGCAGGGCCGACGCGCGGGCGCCCACCTGGTCGTCGACGGTCGGGGCGCGACCGTCCCCGGCTACGAATCGGGCTTCTTCATCGGCGGCAGCGTGTTCGATCGGGTGACGCCGGAGATGACGATCTACCAGGAGGAGATCTTCGGCCCGGTGCTCTGCGTCGTCCGCTCGCCCGACCTGGACGCCGCCATCGACCTCGTGAACGCCCACCGCTACGGCAACGGCGGCGCGATCTTCACGTCCAGCGGCGAGGCCGCCGACGAGTTCGTGAAGCGAGTTCAGGTCGGCATGGTCGGCGTCAACGTTCCCATCCCCGTCCCGATGGCGTTCCACAGCTTCGGCGGCTGGAAGGGCTCGCTGTTCGGCGACCACTTCATGCACGGGCCGGAGGGTGTCCGGTTCTTCACCCGGCTCAAGACCGTGACTTCGCGCTGGCCCCGGGGTATCAGCATGGGAGCCAACTTCATGATGCCGACGGCGAAGTGACCCCGATCGGCGTCGACGAGATGAAAGACGTGTCCAAGACCGCAGCCAAGTCCGAGACCTACGACGACCTGCGACAGGCGATCATCGAACGGCACCCGGCCCTCAGCAAAACCCTCCGGCAGATCGCGACCTACGCGCTCGACAACCCGAGCGAGATGGCGCTGGAGACCATCGCGGCGGTGGCGCCGCGCGCCGACGTGCAGCCGTCCAGCTTGATTCGTTTCGCCAAGGCGTTCGGGTTCTCGGGCTACAGCGAGATGCAGCGCGTGTTCCGGACCCGCCTCACCGAGTCGCTGCCTGATTACAAGGAGCGCCTGCGCCTGCTCGGCGATAGCCGCCCGCCTGCCAACGGCAAGGACGTGGGCACGCTGCTCGAGCAGTTCGTGCAAGCGGACATCGCCGGGCTCGAGGCGCTGGTCCACCAGGAGAACATCCACGACCTCATGCAGAGCACGATCGACCTGATTCTCAAGGCCGAGACGGTCTACCTGGTGGCGCACCGGCGGTCGTTCCCGCTGACGTGCTACCTGTCTTACGCGCTCAGCCAACTCAACGTGCGCAACGTCCTGGTCGACGGCGTCGGCGGAATGTTCTTCCAGCAGGTCGGCCACGCGACCGCCAAGGACCTCGTGTTCGCGGTCAGCACCAAGAGCTACTCGCCGGACGTCGTGCAGGTGGTGCGCGAGATGGCGCAGCGGAAGATTCCGGTCGTCGCGATGACCGACAGTCCGCTCAGCCCCATCGCCGAGCACGCGACCCTCAGCCTGGAGGTGCCCCAGGCGTCCGTGCAGATGTTTCGCTCGCTCGCGGCGCCCATGACGCTGTCGATCGCGCTCATCGTCGGGCTGGGCCGGGCGCTCGAGGCGAAAGCCGCTAGGAGACTGTCCTACAAATAGCCGCAAGTGCGCCAGGCGAAGCCTGGGTGAGGAGGAAGCCATGTAGCAGCGGAAACCTCAAGAAGCGACCCGCGGGTGAAAGTCCCGACCGCCAAAGGCAGGAGGCCGCCGGGCGGAAGCGAGTCTTGCGTGGGTGTAAGGCAAGTCGGGCGACCGAGCCTGCGAAGCGTAGACAGCGGGTACGAGGGCCGTGTGATGGAGCCCCGAAATATTTGTTGTGGTGGAAGCCGACGCCTTTTGCGGTGCGGAAGGCAAGATCGAATGCGTCGAACGCAGGGCCGAAGGCCCGGGGTCTCGATGGCGCACCCGATTCCACCGGGGTCTGAGAGCACGGCACGCGCACAAGGGTTGCCCAGGAACCTGGGAGGTCTCGGCATCTCCGGCGAGAGCCGGAACGGACACGCAAATGAAAAGTGAGCGCGCCCGGGATGTCGAGAAGTCGGAGCGCCGCAGTAACAGCGACGAAGCGGGGGAACCGCGCCAACGGGACCCCGTGGAGCCAAGGGCGGCGCCAGGAGAGAAAAGAAATCGGAACCGAGCGAGGGAAAGATGGAAGAGACACAGGGCTCACCAACTGTCTTCACGAAACTCGAACGGATAGCGTTGTTGGCGAAGAAGAAGCCAGGGGAGGCATTAACGACCCTGGCCCATCACATCGACGTGGAATGGTTGCACGAGGCGTACCGCCGGACGCGCAAGGATGGAGCGCGGGGCGTCGACGGGCAGAGCGCGCAGCGGTACGAGGAGAGGCTGGAGGAAAATCTCCGGTCACTCCTCGAGCGAGCGAAGTCCGGGACGTATCGCGCGCCGCCGGTGCGGCGGGTCCACATCCCGAAGGGAGATGGGTCGCAAACGCGGCCCATTGGAATACCAACCTTCGAGGACAAGGTCCTGCAGCGAGCCGTAGCGATGCTGCTGGAAGCGATTTACGAGCAGGAGTTTCACGACTTCTCGTACGGCTTCCGGCCAGGTCGCTCGGCGCATCAGGCGTGCGAGGTGCTCCAGAACACGACGGTGCGGATGGCCGGAGGATGGGTCCTGGAGGTCGACATCAAGAAATTCTTCGACACCCTGGACCACGAACACCTGCGGGAGATTCTTCACCGACGGGTACGTGACGGCGTGATTCTGCGCCTCATTGGCAAGTGGCTGAACGCGGGGGTGCTGGAGGGCGCTGAGCTCTCCTACCCTGAAGCGGGCACGCCGCAAGGCGGGGTGATTTCACCCTTGCTGGCGAACATCTATTTGCATGAAGTACTCGACGAGTGGTTCGTGCGCGAGGTACAGCCCCGGCTCAACGGCCCGGCTTTCCTCGTGCGGTACGCGGACGACTTCGTCTTCGTCTTCACGCAGAAAGACGACGCCGAGCGGGTGTTCGAGGTGCTGCCGAGGAGATTCGGCAGGTACGGTCTGACGTTGCACCCGGATAAGACGCGGCTGGTGTCGTTCCTACGGCCCGACCGCAACGGAGACGACGACGGACCGGCCACCTTCGACCTACTGGGCTTCACACATCACTGGGGCTTGTCGCGAAACGGCAAGTGGGTGGTGAAGAAGCGCACGGCGAAGGACCGCTTCAGCCGCACGCTACGCCGCATCGCCGCCTGGTGCCGAGAGCACCGGCACGACGATGTCGAGGTGCAGAACCGCGCGCTCGCCCGGAAGCTGAAAGGGCACTACGCGTACTTCGGCGTTACGTCGAACTACGCAGCCCTCGCTCGGCTCCTGTACGAGGTGAAGGCCATCTGGCGAAAATGGCTATCCCGCCGCTCGCAGAAGGGCTTTCTCAATTGGGACGCGATGCATCGGCTCATGAAACGGTATCCCCTTCCTGCGCCGCGCATCGTGCACCGGTACGGCACGTAGCGAAACCGACTCCTGAAGAGCCGGATGCGAGAAACCCGCACGTCCGGATCTGTGGGGGCCCCGGGTGCACTCAAGGCCCGGGGCTACCCGACACTCGCGCTGCGCGCGAGAGCTCCTAGCGGATCGGAGCGCGGCTTTGCCGCGCGGAGACGCCGCTCGTCGAGCAACTCCGGGCCCGGCTCTCGTCGGGCCCGCGGGAGGCTCATCATTCGTCACATCGTCCGGCGCGCGTGTCGTCTGCCCCCGTTCGCGTTGACTCGGGTTGAACGCGCGGCGGTGCCCGACCCGCCGCGCGTCGTCCCTCGAACCCCGCCGCCCCGGCCGGCAACATCCGCCGATTCAAGTGCTCACACACGCCGGCAGCTCGACAACAAACACGCGCCGCGCCGCAACCAATCCCCCGCCGCGCCGAAACCGGAACATGCGCGCAATCAAGATTGGGAGAAAACGGCAGCTGCGTCTGCCGCTCGAAGCGGCGAAGACCTGGGGCGGAGCACGAAAAGGGGCGGGGCGAAAGCCGCGAGGCCGTCCGTCGATGCCGCACCTGACGCGCCCCAAGCTCGAGCCCCGGCATCCCGTGCAGGTCACC
>DASPXL010000441.1:0-1728 GCA_035637375.1 Burkholderiales bacterium | reverse complement strand
CGACTTCGGGCGCATCGCCGCGACCAACGCGCTCTCGGACGTCTACGCGATGGGCGGCAAGCCGATTTTCGCGCTCGCGATCGTCGGCATGCCGCTTGAAAAGATGCCGGTCGAAGTGATCCAGAGAATCATCTCGGGCGGCGAATCGGTGTGCGCGCAGGCCGGCATCCCGATCGCCGGCGGCCATTCGATCGACACGCTCGAGCCGATCTACGGCCTGGTGGCGCTCGGGCTCGTGCATCCGAAAAAGGTGAAGAGGAACGACCGCGCGAAGGCGGGCGACGTGCTTATCCTCGGCAAGCCGCTCGGGGTCGGCATCCTCTCCGCGGCCCTGAAAAAAGGCAAGCTCTCCGCTTCAGGCTACAAGCAGATGGTCGAGACCACTACGCAGCTCAACACGCCGGGCGCGGCGCTCGCCGAAATGGAAGAGGTTCACGCGCTGACGGATGTCACCGGCTTCGGCCTCGCGGGCCATCTGCTCGAGATCTGCCGCGGATCGAAGTTAGGCGCAGAGGTGCGCTTCGACGACCTGCCGGTCTTGCCCGAAGCGCTCGAATGGGTAAAGCAGGGCACCGCGACCGGGGCGTCGGACCGCAACTGGAAAGGCTACGGCCACGAACTGCATATGCCGTCGGGTGCGCCCGACTGGAAGCGCAATCTCATCACCGACCCGCAGACGAGCGGGGGGCTGCTTGTGGCGTGCGCGCCGAAGGCGGAACGGCAGGTTATCGAGAAATTCCGCAGGCAGGGTTTTCCTCTCGCTTGCCGCATCGGGTCAATGCGGGCGGGTGCGTCTGCCCTTACCGTCACTTAGGCGGCGCTATCACCATCTCCGCAAGCCGCCGCCAGACGTTCTCCAAGAGGATCGGCTGCGCCTCCGCGACCGGGTGCAGGTTGTCCGGCTGGAACATCTCGCGCTTGTCGACGCCTTCCAGCAGGAAGGGCACGAGCGGAACGCGCTCGTCGCGGGCGACCTCGCGGAAGGCGGCGCGAAACGCGTTCGTATACCGCGCTCCGTAGTTCGGCGGCATCTGCATGCCCACGAGAATCACGCGCGAGCCCTGCCGCTTCGCCGCCTGGATGATCGCCGCCAGATTGGATTTCATCTGCGCGACCGGCAGTCCGCGCAGGCCGTCGTTCGCCCCGAGCTCCACGATCACGATCGCGGGCCTGGTCGAGGCGAGCACGCGGCCGATTCGCGCCGCGCCGCCGGCCGAGGTCTCGCCGCTGATGCTCGCGTTCACCACGGTATAATTTGACTTTCGCTGTTTCAGCCGCTCGCCGAGCAGGGCCACCCAGCCGGCGCTCTGGGGAACGCCGTAGGCCGAGGAGAGGCTGTCCCCGTACACCAGGATGGCAGGCTCGGCGGCCGCGGTTCCGCAGCAAGCGAGCAGGGCGCCGAACAGTATCGATCTCATGCCTGATTTTCCCCACCCCATCGTCCAGGTCGCCGGGCTTTCGAAGGTCGTCCAGCTGAACGAAAATGCGGCGGACGGTGCGCCGGGCGCCGACGAGCTGGTTATTTTGCAGGACATTTCGCTCAAGGTCATGCCGGGCGAGGCCGTCGCCATCGTCGGCGCCTCGGGCTCCGGAAAATCGACGCTCCTCGGGCTTCTCGCCGGCCTGGATACGCCGAGCTCGGGCCGGGTGCGGCTCGACGGGGCGGATCTCTTCGGCCTGGACGAGGACGGGCGCGCGGCGCTCCGCGCGCGGCTGCTCGGCTTCGTA
>DASPXL010000440.1:0-2614 GCA_035637375.1 Burkholderiales bacterium | reverse complement strand
CGGCGCAAAGGAGGCCGGCGTCGCCGGCAGCCGCATCGTCACCGCGGCGGCGAACGCCGCGCTCGCGAACGGCATGCTCGCGCACGCCGACGAGACCGACGACTCCCATTCGGCCTCCCAGACGCATCCGGGCTGCGGGGTGGTCGCCGCGGCGCTCGCCATGGCCGAGCGCGAGCGCGCGGGGGGCACGGCGCTCTTGCGCGCGGTGGCGCTCGGCTACGACGTCTGCTGCCGGCTGACGCAGTCGCTCGACGCGATCGAGTTCCGCGCCGCCGGTCATTCTACGCACAGCTTCGGCCCCACTTTCGGCGCGGCCGCCGCCGCGGGGGCGCTCGCGGGCCTGGACGAACGCGGGGTGCGGCATCTGCTTTCGTACGCCGCGCAGCAGGCCTCGGGCATCTCCTGCTGGATGCGCGACGAGGGACACGTCGAGAAGGCCTTCGATTTCGGGGGCATGCCCGCGCGCAACGGCGTCGCCGCCGCGACGATGGTCGCGCACGGCTTTACCGGGGTCGATGACGTTTTCTCGGGCGAGCGCAACTTCTTCGTCGCTTACGGCCGCGCGCCGGATCCCGGCGAGCTCGCGCGGGGCCTGGGCGAGAGCTACGAGATCATGAACGCCGATATCAAGCGCTGGTCGGTCGGCTCGCCGATCCAGGCGCCGCTCGATTCGTTGCTGGAATCGATCCGCGCGCACCGCGTCCGCGCCGAGGACCTCGAGCGGCTGGTGGTGCGCGTCGCTCCCCAGGGCGCGAACACCACCGACAACCGCGACATGCCCGATATCTGCATGCAGCACCTGTGCGCCGTGATGTTGCTCGACGGCACGGTCAGCTTCCGTTCCTCGCACGACCGCGCCCGCATGCAGGACCGCAAAGTGCTCGAGCTGCGCCGCCGCATCGAGCTGCGCGGAGACGACGAGCTCGCGAAGGCGATGCCGCGCAGGGAAGGCGTCGTCGAGATCGCGCTGAGGGACGGGCGGGAGCTCAGGCACCATACGCGCTCGGTGCGGGGGACCCCCGGGAATCCGATGACGCGGGCGGAAGTGGAGGCGAAGAGCTACGATCTCGCGAAACCGGTGCTCGGGGCCGCGCGCGCGCGCAAGCTCTGCAACGCGATCTGGAACCTGGAGGAGATCCGCGACACGAGAATGCTCAGGCCCCTGCTGCGCGTCTGACCGGCCACTTTATGGAGAGACCATGAACCGCATCGTGCATATCGCGCTCAAAGTCGACGACCTCGAGCGCACCACGCAGTTCTACGAGAAAGTCTTCGGATTCAAGGAAGCGAAGACCGAAAAGGTGCGCGACCACACTTCGCGCCACCTCTCCGACGGCGCGATCGACCTTGCCATCATCCAGTACGACGCCGATACCGAGTCCGCCGAGTCGAAGGCCGCGGGCGAGGGCCCTTGCATCCATCATTTCGCGGTGGAAGTGGATGATCTCGAGCAGGCCGAAAGGGAGGTGCGCGCCTTCGGCTGCAAGATCATCAGCGACCCGGGAGTGATTCCCGTGAAGTTCCGCGCGCCCGGCGGAACCGTCTGCGAGATCGTTCCGAAAGGCCGGTACAAGAAGAGATCCGGCAAGAAGTAGCCGCGCGAGCCGCGAGGAGGAGAGCATGGAGGACAAAACCCGCATGCCCGGGGACCTGTGGTCGGGCCTTGCGCTCGCAGCCCTGGGCGCTTATATCGTCGTCCAGGCCTCACGCTGGGATTACCTGACGCCGGAGGGGCCCGGTCCCGGTTTCTTTCCGCTGTGGTACGGCATCGCGATGGTGGCGCTTTCCGCGGTGCTCGTCGTCTCACACCTGAGGCAGAGATCTTCCCTACGGAAAACAATCGCCTGGGACCGGGTCGGCCGCGCGCTTTCGACCTGGCTCGCGCTGGTGGTGTCGATCGCCCTGTTCAAGCCGCTCGGCTTCGTGATCGGTTTCGCGCTGCTCACCTATTTCCTCGTCGCGGTGATGTACCGCCGTCCGTTGAAGGTCGCGGCGGCCGTGGCGCTCGCCAGCACCGCGGGGTTCTATCTCGTGTTTTCGCTCGCGCTCGGCGTGCCCCTTCCCGCCGGTCCCCTGGGTTTCTAGGCCGTGGAAATTCTCTCCGGTCTCGCGAACGGCTTCGCGGTCGCGTTGGAGCCGGCAAATCTCTTCTGGTGCTTCGTCGGGGTGTTGCTCGGCACGGTGGTGGGGGTGCTGCCGGGGCTCGGGCCGCCCGCGACGATCGCGATGCTGCTGCCGCTCACCTTCCAGATGAATCCGGCGGGCGCCATCATTATGCTGGCAGGTATTTATTACGGGGCCAAGTACGGCGGCTCGACCACTTCGATCCTGATGAACGTGCCCGGCGAGTCGGCATCGGTGGTGACTTGCCTCGACGGCTACCAGATGGCGCGCAAGGGCCGCGCCGGCGCGGCGCTCGGTATCGCCGCAATCGCTTCGTTCGTGGCCGGAACGGTCGGCGTAGTGGGGCTGATGTTGGTGGCGCCGCCGATCGCCAAATTCGCGCTCTCGTTCAGCTCGCCCGAGTATTTCGGGCTGATGGGGCTCGGGCTCGCCATGGTGGTGCTGCTCGCCGGCCGATCGATGGTCAAGGCGCTGCTCGCGGCGCTCCTCG
>DASPXL010000439.1:0-2678 GCA_035637375.1 Burkholderiales bacterium | reverse complement strand
CGCCTGCACCAACGGATCGCTCAGGGTCGTGGGCTGGGCCTTCTCCTCGAGCACGACCTTCCTCACGTCGGCCGGGTCCACCGGCACCCAGCCGAAGCCGGCCAGATACACCTCCGCCCGGCAGTGCTGCGCCCGGGTGATATTCGCCGTGCCCGCGCCCAGGCTCCGGTAGCCGAACCGGGATTTCGCGACGCGCACGCCGTAGACATCGCGCGCGGGCAGGCCCACCGCGCGCGCGAGGCCCACGTACAGGGCATTCAAGTCGGCGCACTTGCCACCGAGGTTGCCGGTCTCGAGCATCGCCTTGATGTCGCCGGTGCCGCAGCCGCGGGTCTTCGGATCGCGATACGTGTTCTCCACGATCCACTCGTAGATCGCCTTGGCCTTGTCGTAATCGGACTTTGCACCACGGGTGATGTCCTGCGCGGTCTTCCGCACAATGCCGTCGGTCGGCATGTGCTCGGTAGGTTCGGTGTAGAACACCCGCTGCTCGGGCGTGAGTTTCTCGACCGATCCCGGCCGCGCAAAGTCCACGGCGCGGTCGCGCGTGGCGAAGCGGCTGTAGAGCTCGATCACGGGATTTTTCTCCGCTGTGGGCCACTCGGCGTAGAGCATGCCCGCGCCGTACTTGCCGTCGTGAACGATCGTTGCAGTCGTGGTGTTCCCCGACCAGGCGTTGTCGATCGTCTTCTGGTAGCCGGAATCGACCGAGGGGACCGGCAGCCACACGCGCGTCGTGCCCTCGGGGAAAACGATCTCGACCCGCGTCGTCACTTCGAACGTACGCCATTTGTCCGTCGGGCGGGGATCGAATGCGCTTTGCGCGAACGAAAGTTTCGGCAACGCCGCCGCAGTCGAGAGGATCGCGCTGGTATTCAGAAATGCACGTCTATCCATGTCGGTTCTCCGGTCGATCGAAGCGCTGTCTCACAAACGCGAGTCTGGGCGTCCCAGCGCTGGAGCGCGTGGAATGCCCGCTGTCGGTTGCTGCAAAAAGACTGGGAAGCTGGGAAGAAGGGGCTGCGGAAGAGCGAAGGGCGAGCGCGGAAGGACGGCCGCCGCTGTCGATATCGCCGTCGGAACGCCAAGTTCCGCGCGAGCCCGCGGGCTGCGCGTAGCCGATCATCACCGCGAGCGAACGCGAGCTGCGTGAAGTCAGGCGTTGCTGGATGATCATCGGCACGCGGTCCGGCGGACGCGGACGAATTCCAAAGCCGACAATCTACTCCGAAAGCGTTCCCGGCCACAAGTCGCGCCGAACCAGCCCGGCGCGTGCTTCAGCTGGGGGGAAGAAGCTTTTTGATCGTATCTTCAACGAATTGAGAATCCCAGTCCAGATCGCCCACCACGGAGTAGCGGATGCGCTGCTCCCGATCGAGCACCAGAGTCGTCGGCAGCACCTTCACCTTCCACGCCGTCGCGGCGGAAGTGTCGCGATCGAGCAGCACGGTGAAACGCACCGGGACTTTCTTCAGGAACTCGCTCACCCGCGGCGCGCCCTCGCCGAAGTCGACCGCGAGGATCGCGAAGGGCCTGCCCGCGAGCTTGTCGGCGAGCCGCTGCATGGAGGGCATCTCTTCGCGGCAGGGAACGCACCAGGTGGCCCAGAAATTGAGCACCACCACCTTGCCGCGATAGTCGGCGAGCTTGTGTTCCCTTCCCTGCAAGTCGCGCAGAACGAGGGACGGCGTGGCGCCGCCGCCCCAGGGCTTCAGCTCGCCGCCCGCGGCCCATGCCGCGACGCATGCCGCCAGGAGCGCCGCTGCGAATGAAGCGCGAGCCGCGGCTGAAGCGCTCACGCGGCCTCCGTCTTTTTACCGGCGAGAACGGCGCAATCCTCGGCGTAGCCCGAAAGGCGCCGGACCACGCGCGCGCGCTGTGCCGGAGAGAGCGAGCGGTCGAGATCGGCGATGAGCTGCGCGAAATCCCCGTCCCAGCGCCTGTCCTCGCGGAGGAATTCCTCGGAGCGGCGCGCCTCCGGCCGGGTGAACATCTCGGCGAGCTGCCGGCCGAGCTCCTGCGGCTCGCGGCGCTGCTCGAGCAGCGCGACGAGCTCGCGCTGCAGGCGCTGCCTGTCTTCGAAGCGCAGCGCGGCGTGGCGCTCGTGGGCGGCGACGAAGCCCCCGATGCGGGCCTCCTGCTCCGGGGTCAGCTCGCCCGCAAAGTCGCGCAGGCGCTCGAGCATGCGCTTGCCCTGCGCGCGCAGGCGCTTCTTTTCGTCGGCGGGGAGAAATTCCTTGGCGTACTTTTCGTTGCTTTCGGCGAACTTGCGCTCGAGCACCGCAAGCTGCGCGGGCCGCAGCGTCGCGAGCACCGGCGCCGCATCCTCGGCGGCTTTCGCCGCGAGCCCGCGGTAGCGCGCGCGCAGATTGTCCAGTCCCCACGACACGTCTTCCGCCGTGATGCCGTTCGCGGCGCGCTGGCTCGCGCTCTGCAACAGGGCCGCGTACGCCGGAAGCTCGTTCACCCGGTGCCACTGGTGAAACCGCGCGATGCGGGGCCCGAGGTCCTCGGACTGCGCGGAGTCGAGGTCGAGATAGCTCGACGCCATGAAGCGGATCACGGTGTCGGCGTTGTCGTAGGCGACGCGGGTGGCGCTGCAGGCCGCGAGCGCCAAAACACCGGCCGATGCCAGCACGCCAAGGGCCGTCTTCCTCACCAGTAATTTTCCACCGTAA
>DASPXL010000438.1:0-3127 GCA_035637375.1 Burkholderiales bacterium | reverse complement strand
GAAGCGCGAGAATAGGGACCGATTCGCGGACCCTCCGATCGAAACGCAGACGACCTTCGCGACCGAGTTCGAAGTGCCGGGAGTGGTGAGCCTGCCCTCCGACGGCCGCAAAGTCACCGTGTCGCTCGCCAAGCTCACGCTTCCCGTGAAGATGCGCCTGCGCGTCGTGCCGCGGCTCGATCCGGCGGCGATCGTCACCGCCGAGGCGAAGCGCCCCGAAGGCGTGTGGCTGCCGGGCGAGGTGCAGCTTGCGCGCGACGGCAGCCACGTCGGCTCGACCCAATGGAACCCGCAGACGACGGCGGGCCTGGTGCTGCCTTTCGGGCGCGACAACCTCGTTCGCGTCACGCTCGACCGCGTGAAGGACCGCAACGGCTCGAGCGTGCTCGGGCGCAAGAGCGAGCGCGAGGTGACCGACGTGCTCACGCTCGCGAGCTTCCACAAGAAGCCGCTCGAGCTGCTCGTGCTCGAGTCCTCGCCGGTGTCGACCTCCGACCAGATCGAAGTCGAATCGCGCTTCGAGCCGAAGCCGCAAGTCCGGAACTGGGAAGAGCGCCAGGGCGTGGTCGCGTGGGAGCGCTCGATCGCGCCGAACGAGACGCTGAAGATCACGCTGAGCTACGCGATCAGCTATCCCAAGGACGGCGCCGTGGTCGGCCTGCCTTAGGCGGCGGCTGGAACGCATCCGGGAAAGCGGGACGTGCGCCGACGAGCGCGGTCAACAATACCTATAAAGCTAGGCCTACACCGCCTTCAAGTCGACGGCCGATCGCCTTCCGTCCAGCTCGCTGCGCACGTCGTAGGAAAGCCTCTGGTTCTCGTAGAGCGGCTGGAGCCCGGCGCGTTTCACCGCGCCGCTGTGCACGAACAGGTCCTTGGAGCCGTCGTCGGGCCGTATGAAGCCAAAGCCGCTCTTGACGTTGAAAGATCGGACGATGCCTGTGGGCATAAGCGTTCTCCTTGCGCTGGCCTGCCGTCGCGCGGGCGCGCGCGGCATCATCAAATATCCATGGGAGAAGGCCTGAAAAACGCCCCGAAACGAAGTGTGGGGCCGAGACCCAAAGCGATTCGACTGCGCATTATGGACCTTTCCGGACGCCTTTGCTCAGGCGCCCGCTCGCTTCCAGGTGAAGTTCTTCGAGATTCTTCTTCGAAGACCCG
Organism: Burkholderiales bacterium; assembly: GCA_035637375.1. GTDB lineage: Bacteria > Pseudomonadota > Gammaproteobacteria > Burkholderiales > SG8-39 > VBDM01. The sequence continues at coordinate 1,966 of DASPXL010000438.1, read as the reverse complement.
CCCGGCTGAGCACCCGCAGGATGCCCTCGAGCTTCGAAGACTACTGTAGTCGCGTATGCTTGCGGCCGTTTCCGGATTTTCGATCGTCTCACCTGCCCCGCTTGCATGAAACCTGCAGCTTCCCTTCTTGCCGCGCTCGCGCTCGCGGCTTCCGCGGCGGCGGTAGCGCAGCCCCTCGTCGATCCGCAGGAGCTGGAGCAGATTCAGGACGGGCTCACGGATCCCGAGCGGAAGGAACCGCCGCCGGCGCCCGAAAAACCCTTCGGCGAGAAGCTCCTCGATGTGCCGCACGACTTCCTGTCCCGCCGCGTGGAGGAATACTCGCGCAAGCTCGACAATTTTTTCGGCGACCCGAACCGCGCCTACGACTCGACCGGAAGCACGCTGCAGATCCGCGGCCACGTCACGTTTTTCGAGGGCGGCTTCCGCGAGGGCAAATCGGATGTGCACGCGAACATTTCGTTGCCGAACACCCAGGACCGCCTGAAGCTCATCGTTCAGCGCGGCCTGGAGGCGGCGACCCAGACCGCGGCCGAGCGCGACATCAAGAACGCCACCGGCTCCACCCAGGTGGCCGCGCCCGGCGCGCCGCAGGACAACAACTTTTACCTCGGCCTCAAGGCCCTCGCCGCGGAGGCGCTCGGCGTGGGGCTCAGCGCGGAAGTGGGGGCGAGGTTCGGTCGGCCGATCGATCCCTACGTGCGCCTGCGCGCCTTCCGCGACTTCAACTTCTCGCGATGGCAGATCCGCGCCTCGGAAACGCCGCTGTGGAAACACTCCGAGGGTTCCTCGGCGGCATCCGAGGTGAACTTCACCCGGCCGCTCGACGAGCTCTGGCAGCTGCGCTTCACGAGCAAGGCGACTTGGCGCTCGGCGACGAGCTACTACGACCTCGCGCAGATCGGGGCGCTGTATTACACGCCCGACACGCGCACCGCGACGACCTTCGAGCTAGGCGCCTTTGCGCCGAGCGATCGCAGCCTGAAGCTCGCCGTGTACTCCGTCACCCTGCGCGTGCGAAGACAGATCTATCGGGACTGGCTGTATCTGGAGGCGACACCGCAGATCCTTTACCAGGAAGCCAATCGATTCAGCGCGACGCGCTCGCTCATGCTGCAACTGGAGGCGCTGTTCGGCGACCGCTATATGTAAGCCCGACGGCGGAGCCCGCTCGCTTTTTGCTATAGTGCCCGGAAATTCACAATGGAAGAGCAAGCCATTGGGTCAGGGGAAAACCTTAAAGAGATCGCTCAGATCGGTCTCGATAGCGGCGTCGCGCAGAAACGGAGTGACGCCGAAGATTTCCTGGAAGGTGCGCAAGGTCGATCCGTGCGTGTAGCGGATGAAGTTCCGGTAGCCGTTGCCCTTGGCGAACGGCGACAGCACGATCATGCCGATGGGCCCGTCCGAGGCTGCTCCTTCGTCCCACGTGATGAACACCGCGCCGCCGCTTTGGTAGGCCGCGGAGTTGAGGATCGTGGGCAGGTTCTGGGACAACCAGGTATCACCCTGTCGGACGGCATCATTGAGCGGTGCGCAGCTGTCGTGCATGTCGTTGCACTCGTTCGGGGTGATGAAGTTGTATTGCGCGACGGTATTGCCGGCCAGATCCGTCGCCAGTTCGCCGAACGGCCGCACGTGGCCGATGCAATTGGCCGAATTGGGATCCTGGTTATTCGTTACATCGTCAAAGTAAACGAAGGGGTTGTGCTTCACGGCATAGAGCCCGTTGCTTACCAGAGGACAGTCGGCGCCGCTGATATTCTCCTGATACGTCTTCCAGGAAATGCCGCTTTTTTGCAGCAAGGTCACCAGATGGCTGGTTGTGCTCTGGTGGTTCGCGCTGGGCGGGTCGTCATTGAAGATGCCGAAGTTGGTGCCGGCTTCGAGCCACAGATAGTTGGGCAGGCTGGGGTGAACCAGCGGCGGATTGAAGTACAGCTCCGCGTGGGACGCCATGGGCAGC
>DASPXL010000437.1:0-4774 GCA_035637375.1 Burkholderiales bacterium | reverse complement strand
GAAAGAAACGCCGCAGCTCAGGGGACGGCCGACGGTATTCCTGTTTCTGGCCTGAGTTTCAACGCACGCTGAGCTGCCCCTGCGCCAGCACCTTGGCGAGCGCGCCGGCCATCGCCGCGCCGAAGCGCTTGGCGAACCGCTCGGCCAAATTCTCCTTCTGCGTGAAATCGACGATGTCCTCGGCCTTGATCACTTCGCGCGCGACGAAATCGACGCTGCCGAAGCCGTCGGAGAGCCCCAGCTCGATGCTCCTTGCCCCGGTCCACAGCAGCCCCGAGAAGAGGTCGGAGCTCTCCTTCAACCGCTTGCCGCGCCCTTTCCTGACGACGTCGATGAACTGCTTGTGGATGTCGTCGAGCATCGACTGGGCGTGCTTCTTCTGTTTTCCGTCGACCGGCGAAAACGGATCGAGGAACGCCTTGTTTTCGCCCGAAACGAGCACGCGCCGCTGCACGCCGAGCTTTTCCATGGTGCCGGTAAAACCCCAGCCGTCCAGGATCACGCCGATCGAGCCGACGATGCTCGCCTTGTCCACGTAGATCTTGTCGGCGGCGGCGGCGATGTAGTAGCCGCCCGAAGCGCAGATGTCCTCGACCACGGCGTACATGGGAACGTTGGGATAGACGCCGCGCAGGCGGCGGATCTCGTCGTAAATGATCCCCGCCTGAACGGGGCTCCCGCCGGGAGAGTTGATGCGCAGGACCACCCCCTGCGTGTTCTTGTCCTTGAAGGCGCCCTGCAGCGCGGCGGTCACCCGGTCGGCGCTCGCGTCGCCTTTCGGATCGATCACCCCCACGATATCGACGAGCGCGGTGTGCTTGCCCGCGGTGAAGCCGTCCTGCGCGCGCCAATCGAGCGCGATCAGCAGGAGCACGGTGAGGTAGGCGAATCCGAGCAGCTTGAAGAAAATGCCCCAGCGGCGCGAGCGGCGCTGCTCCTTCAACGCGGCGAGCGCCAGCTTCTCGATCACCTCGCGTTCCCAGTTACCCTCGGTCATGCAGATCGCCCTTCACGATGACGCGGCCGTCGCGCTCTTCCACGGGGATCGAAATGAGACCCTCCTCGAAGCACGGACCGCGCAGACACCGGCCGGTGTCCGGTGCGTAGGTCGCACCGTGCGTCGAGCATATCAAATGCAGGCCCCATACATCAAAAAACTTTCCGGGCTTCCAGTCCAGTTCCATGGGCATGTGCGCGCAGCGGTTGAGGTAGGCATAGACCCGCCCCCGGTAGCGCACGGCGAACGCCGGCTCGGGCTTGCCGCCCACATCGACCTCGAAGCGCACCCCGTCACCCAGGTCCGCCAGATCCGCGCTCGAGCAAATTACGAGTTCTCTAGCGGCCATCGGGTCGACTCGTCGATACTTTCCATGCGAGCTCGAATACTAGCAATTCGCCGCGCGTCAGGCAGGCAGGGACTCCAGGAAACGCCCGAGCGGCTCGGGCAGCGGCGAGCGAAGCGTCATCGTTTCCCCGGACAGAGGATGGCCGAATTCCAGTTCAGCCGCATGCAGGAACATGCGTTTCAGGCCGCGCCTGGCGAGATCGCGGTTGAGTTCGAAATCGCCGTACTTGTCGTCGCCGGCGACGGGAAAGCCGAGATGGGCGAGATGCACGCGGATTTGATGGGTGCGTCCGGTAAGCAATTCCGCCGACAGCAGCGTGCAATCGCGAAAGGCCCGCTCTCGTCGGAACACCGTTTGCGATTCGCGGCCTTCGCGATCCACGCTGACCCGCCGCTCCCCGGACTTCGTCAGATATTTCTTGAGCGGCAGGTCCACGCGGCGCTTGTCGTCCCGCCACCGGCCTTTGACCAGCGCAAGATAGCATTTGCGCACCCTGCCTTCGCGCAATGCGGCGTGCAATGCGGTCAGCGCCGAGCGTTTCTTGGCGAGCACCAGCAATCCGGAAGTCTCGCGGTCCAGACGATGCGCAAGCTCGAGGAATTTCGATTGCGGCCGCGCCGCACGCAGGCTCTCGATCACGCCGTAGCTCACGCCGCTGCCGCCGTGCACGGCGGTCCCTGAGGGCTTGTCCACCACCAGCAAAGCTTCATCCTCAAACACCACCGGCAGCTCGACGGGCCGCGGCGCGGGCTTGCGCGAGCGGTCGGCCGGGCGCATCGGTGGAACGCGCACCCGATCGCCGACCTGCAGCCTGTAGCTTGCCTCCACGCGAGCGCTGTTGACCCTGACCTCGCCGCTGCGCAAGATGCGGTAGATATGGCTGCGCGGCACCCCCTTGCAAATGCGCAGCAGGAAGTTGTCCACGCGCTGGCCTTCGCTTCCGCTATCGACCTCGACCGCAAAGGCGTTGCTTAAATCCTTCATTTTGTTTATGATCCGCCTGCTGCTTCCGATGCGGGACGGCTGCTTGTGCATGAGACGGTGCGAATTTTCGCCCCCAGGCAAGACTGGCTACCCTGTCCCCGGTTCCGCAAGGCTCAATCCGGATTTGCGAGCGCACGAACCCGAAGCGCAAAGGCGGTTGGTTATCCAACCAATGATAGCAATTGAAAAGCGCGCCAACAGCAACTCGGCAGAAATTGACGGGGCCTGCAATGCAGCGCCCCAACCCGACAAGCCAAATTACCGCGTTCTTATGATCCCAAGATCAATGAAGCGAAATTAGCCTATTGAAACCAGGCTCTTGGTTTGTCCTGCCCGCGCGCGCGGGAGAACAAAACAGTGAAGCGCATGCTCTTTAATGCGACACAGGCCGAGGAACTCCGTGTCGCTATTGTCGAAGGCCAGAAACTCATAGACCTCGACATAGAATCGGCCGCAAAAGAACAAAGAAAAAGCAACATCTACAAGGGTCTCATCACCCGGGTCGAGCCCAGCCTCGAAGCCGCGTTCGTGGACTACGGCACCGAGAGGCACGGATTTCTTCCCTTCAAGGAAGTCGCGCGCCAGTATTTCAAGCCCGGCGTCGACGTCGGCCGCGCGCGGATCCAGGACGCTCTCCATGAAGGCCAGGAACTGATCGTCCAGGTCGAGAAGGACGAGCGCGGCAACAAGGGCGCCGCGCTCACCACCTTCGTCAGCCTCGCCGGGCGCTACCTCGTGCTGATGCCGAACAACCCGCGCGGCGGCGGCGTATCGCGCCGCGTCGAAGGCGAGGACCGGGACGAGCTGCGCGACATCATGGACAGGCTCGACGTGCCCGCGGGGATGAGCATCATCGGCCGCACCGCCGGCATCAGCCGCTCCTACGAAGAGCTGCAATGGGATTTGAGCTATCTGCTCAAGCTGTGGAGCAAGATCGTCGAGGCCACCGAGCCCGCGCGCGACCCCGACGGGAAACTTCTCAACCCGGCGCCCTTCCTGATCTACCAGGAAGGCAGCCTCGTCATCCGCGCCATCCGCGATTATTTTCAGCCCGACATCGGCGAGATCCTGATCGACACCGATCCGATCTTCGAGCAGACGATGGCGTTCATGAGCAACGTCATGCCCGACAACGTCGGGCGGGTGAAGCGCTATCGCGACGACGTGCCGCTGTTCTCGCGCTTCCAGATCGAGCACCAGATCGAGACCGCTTATTCCCGCCAGGTATCGCTGCCTTCGGGCGGAGCGGTCGTGATCGACCATACCGAGGCGCTCGTCTCCATCGACGTCAACTCGGCGCGCGCCACGCGCGGCCACGACATCGAGCAGACCGCCTTCCAAACCAACGCCGAAGCGGCCGAGGAAATCGCGCGCCAGCTCAGGCTGCGCGACCTGGGGGGGCTCATCGTCATCGACTTCATCGACATGGAGAACCAGCGCAACCAGCGCGAGGTGGAGAACCGCCTGCGCGAAGCGCTGCGCTTCGACCGGGCGCGGGTGCAGATGGGCAAGATCTCGCGCTTCGGGCTGATGGAGCTTTCGCGCCAGCGGCTGCGTCCCTCGCTCGGCGAAGGCAGCAACATCACCTGCCCGCGCTGCAACGGCACCGGCCATATCCGCGGTACGGAGTCCACGGCGCTCCATATCCTGCGCATCATCCAGGAAGAGGCGATGAAGGAGAACAGCGCGGCGGTGCACGCCCAGGTGCCGGTGGATGTCGCTACGTTCCTGTTGAACGAGAAACGCGCCGATATTCATTCCATCGAGGCGCGGCTCAAGGTCAACGTCGTGCTGATTCCGAACATCCACCTGGAAACGCCGAATTACAAGGTGGAGCGCCTGCGGCACGACGACCTCAACCAGGCCGAAGCGCTGCCTGCGAGCTACAACCTCGCCACCGCGCCGGCCGAAGAGGAGGCGCAGGCGCAGCCGGCGCAGGAAACAAAGCCGCAGCGCCAACAGGCTGCAGTGCACGGCGTCACGCCGGAACGCCCCGCACCGGTATCGGCGCAGCCCTCGCGATGGGAACCCCCGCGCACGACCGAGCGGCCTGCCGCCGCGCCGCGGCCGGGAATCATCGGCCGAGTCTTCGGCTGGTTCAAGCGGGACGCGGCAGCCCCCGCGCGGCCTCAGCCGGTGCCTGCACCCGGGCCGCGCCGAGAGCCACCGGAGCGTTCCGGAGGTCGCGACCGCGGCGATCGCGATCGCTTCCGCGGTCGCGGCGAGAATCGCCAGAACCGGCGTTTCGGCCGCGACGGGCGCCGCGACGAGCGGAACGAAAGTCGCGGCGACCGTCCGCGCCAGGATCGCTCCGACCGCCAAGAGCGTCCCGAAAGGGTACAGGGCGAACCAAGGCCGCAGCGCGGCGAGCGACCCGGGCGACAAGAGCGGCCGCCGATGGAGCGTCCCGAGCAGCGCGAACCGCGACAGCCCGAGCCTGGCCG
>DASPXL010000436.1:0-2656 GCA_035637375.1 Burkholderiales bacterium | reverse complement strand
TCTGGAATTCGACGGCAAGCCGGCGCGCCTGGGCGTGGTGACCGACATCACCGAGCGCCTGAAGGCGGAGGAACGGGCGCGGGAGATCGAGGAGCGATATCAGGCGCTCCTGAAAGGCGCCAAGGACGCATGAAGGTCCGGCGCGCCGGGCGCGTCCGGCCCGCGCCGTCCTCGCGAGCTTGCGGTAAGGCGCTGCGCGAACTAGGATTCGCTCTCTCCGGCGCCATTCCAGCGCACGGAAGAAAGGCCGTCGCATGCCGCCGCTCGGGACCCCTTCGCTTTTCCTGTTCGCCCTGTTATCGCTCGGAGCGGCGGCCCAGACCGCATATCCGGCGAAGCCCGTGCGCTTCATCGTGCCCTCGGCGGCGGGCGGCGGAACGGACATCATCGCGCGCTCGGTCGCGCACAAGCTCTCCGAGTCGCTCGGCCAGCAGTTCGTCGTTGACAATCGCCCGGGCGCCGGCCAGATGATCGGCATCGAGCTCGCCGCGAAATCGCCCGCCGACGGGCACACGATCCTGATGGCCGCGAGCACCCTCGCGATCAATCCGATCATGTACAAGAAGGTGAGCTACGATCCGCTGCGCGATTTCGCGCCGATCACCCAGGCCGCCTCGCTTCCCAACGTGCTGGTCGTGCACCCCTCGCTTCCGGCGAAGTCGGTCGCCGAGCTCATCGCCCTCGCCAGGCGCCAACCCGGGAAAATCAACTACGCTTCGGCCGGGATCGGCACCTCGCCGCAGATGTCGGTCGAGCTCCTGAAGAGCATGGCGAAGATCGATCTGGTGCACGTTCCCTACAAGGGCTCGGCGCCGGGCGTCGTCGACCTGCTCGCCGGCCAGGTCACGGTGATGACGCCGAACGTCCTCACCGCGCTGCCCCACATCAAGGCGGGCAGGCTCCGCGCCCTCGCGGTGACGAGCGCGAAAAGAAGCGAAGCCTTGCCGGATGTTCCGACGATCGCCGAATCCGGGCTTCCGGGTTACGATTCGACCCAGTGGTACGGAGTTCTCGCGCCGGCAGGAACCTCGCGCGGGATCGTCGCGCGCTTGCACGACGAGATCGTGCGCGCGCTGCGCGCACCCGAGGTCATACAGCGGCTGGCCGCGGACGGCGCGGAGCCCGTCGGCAGCAGTCCCGAGGAATTCGCCGCGTTCATCAAGTCGGAGATCGACAAGTGGGTGAGGGTCGCAAGCGCCGCCGGCATCCGCGCCGAATGAGCGGGATTCCTGTAATCCCTTCTGCCCTCCGGGCGTTAATGCATCCATGCGCCGCGCGTGTCACATTTTGTGACAAATGCTTACTCCGGCGGCGGAGCATCTTTGCTAGCATGCGGCTGTCCAATGAGACCGAAGGTGCGATCATGAATCGGATGAAAGCAGCCTTGACCTTGAGCGTGGTTCTGCTGGGCGCGACCGCAAGCGCGCCGGCGCTCGCCTGGCATCATGGGCGCGTGCATTTTGGGGTCTTCATCGGCGCTCCGTTCTATCCCTGGTATTACCCTCCCTACTACTATCCTTACTATCCGCCGGCGGTCGTCGCGGCACCGGCGGCGCCGCCGACGTATATCGAGCAGGGTGGTGCGCAAGCTGCGCCGGCGCAACAGTCGCAGGGCTATTGGTATTACTGTGCCGAATCCAAGACCTATTACCCGTACGTCAAGGAATGCCCCGCAGGCTGGCAGCGCGTGACGCCGCAGCCCGCGCCCGGCGGTTGAACCATGAGCCTCCTGCGATTTTCACCCGTCCTCACGGCGGCGCTCCTGCTCGGAGCGTGCGTGAGCGTTCCGAGCGGTCCGAGCGTGATGGTGCTGCCGGGAACCGGCAAAAGCTTCGACCAGTTTCGCGCCGATGACATGGATTGCAGGCAGTTCGCCTATTCTCAGGTGGGCGGAACCGACGCCAACCAGGTCGCGAGCGAGAGCGCAGTGAAGAGCGCCGCGGTCGGGACGGTGATTGGCGCGGCCGCGGGCGCCGCGATCGGCGGACGAAGCGGTGCGGCGGTAGGCGCAGGAGGCGGGCTGCTGGTCGGTTCCGCGGCAGGCGCGGACGCGGCCGACCGTTCGGCGTACGGCGTGCAGCGGCGCTACGACTACGCATTCATCCAGTGCATGTACGCGAAGGGACACAAGGTTCCGGTGTCCGGCCGTCTTACTTCCGCGCCGCCGGCTGGCCCCGCCTACGCACCCCCGCCACCACCACCTCCTCCTCCGCGGTGAAGTCAGGCCGAGCCGTTCGGCCGTTTTCGCAAGTCAAGCCGATCCAGCCGTAGCGTGTGCTTGCGCACGCGCCGGCAACGCCGCAAGTTACGGAAGGATTCTCACGCAGGCGGGAATCAAGCCGGAGTAGCGCGCTTGCGGACGGTATCAGCCGGCCGCCATCGCTACGGCGTTCTCGCGCAGCAGCTTGGAGAAATCCTCCGCCGGCTGCGGCTTGCGGAAATAGTGTCCCTGGAACTCGTGGCATCCGAGCTCGGTGAGAAAGTCGAGCTGCTCGCGGGTTTCCACCCCTTCCGCGATCACCTTCAGCCGCAGGCTGTGGGCCATCGCGATGATCGCCTGCGTGATCGCGACGTCGTCCGGGTCCTGCGGGATGTCCTTGATGAACGAGCGGTCGATCTTGATGCAGTCGAACGGGAAGCGCTTGATCGACACCAG
>DASPXL010000435.1:0-2118 GCA_035637375.1 Burkholderiales bacterium | reverse complement strand
CCGGGCAGGTCGTGGTCGCCGAGCTGACCGCGCAACCGGACGGCCACACCCAGCCGATCGGCCGCGTCGTTGAGGTGCTCGGTGAAGCCGCCGATCCCGGCATAGAGATCGAGATCGCGCTGAGAAAGCACGCCTTGCCGTTCAAGTTCTCGGCGCAGGCGGAGGCGCTCGCGGCCAAATTCCCCGGTGCGCCGCGCCCCGGAGACCTCACCGGCCGGGAGGACCTGCGCTCGCTCGATCTCGTCACGATCGACGGCGAGTCGGCAAAGGATTTCGACGACGCCGTGTACTGTGAGGAAGCGGGCGAGGGCTTTCGCCTCGTCGTCGCGATCGCCGACGTCAGCCACTACGTGCGCGACCGCGACGCGCTCGATTCCGAGGCGCGCGAGCGGGGCAACTCCGTCTATTTTCCGCGCCGGGTCATCCCGATGCTGCCCGAGCCCCTCTCGAACGGCCTGTGCTCGCTCAAAGCCGAAGTCGACCGGCTGTGCATGGTGTGCGATGCGGCGATAGGCGTGAAGGGCGAAATCGGCCGGTACCGCTTCTATCCGGCGGTGATGCGCTCGCGCGCGAGGCTCACGTATACGGCGGTCGCCGCCGCGCTCGCCGATCCCCGGGGCGAGGCGGCGCGCAGGCTCAAGGGCTTGCTGCCGCGCCTGCAGCTATTGGACCGGCTCTTCAGGGCGCTGCTCAAGGCGCGGGAGGAGCGCGGCGCGATCGACTTCGAGACGGTGGAAACGGAATTCGTCTTCGACGACAAGGGGCGCCTCGCGCGCATCGACCGGGTCGAGCGCAACGACGCGCACCGCATCATCGAGGAGTGCATGCTCGCCGCCAACGTGTGCGCCTCCGATTTCCTCTCCGGGCGCAAGCATCCGGCGCTGTATCGCGTGCACGAAGGCCCGACGCCCGAGAAGCTCGCAAACCTGCGCGAGTTTCTCAAGGGATTCGGGCTGCAACTTCCCGGAGGCGACAAGCCCACGGCGAAGCACTATGCGAAGCTGCTCGAGACCGTGCGCCGCCGTCCCGACGTGGAGCTGCTTCAGACCGTCTTGTTGCGCTCGCTGCAGCAGGCCCAGTACAGCCCGGAAAACGTCGGCCACTTCGGGCTCGCCTACGAGCACTATACGCATTTCACCTCGCCGATCCGGCGCTATCCCGACCTGCTCGTCCATCGCGCGATCAAGGCGGTGCTCGCGGGCGGGCGCTACAACCCCGGGAACTGGGTCGAGCTGGGCCTGCACTGCTCGCAGACCGAGCGCCGTGCCGACGAGGCGACGCGCGAGGTCGCCGCCTGGCTCAAGTGCTACTACATGCGCGACCGCGTGGGCGAGGAGTTCGAAGGCTCGGTATCGGCGGTGACGAGCTTCGGCATCTTCGTCGCGCTCGATGATTTCTACGTCGAGGGCCTGGTGCACATCTCCGAGCTCGGGCAGGACTACTTCCACTTCGACGCGGCCAAGCACCAGCTCCTCGGCGACCGGACCCGCAAGGTCTATCGCCTCGCCGACCGGGTGAAAGTGAAAATCGTGCGGGTGGACCTCGAGACGAGTCGCATCGATTTCGTGCTCGCCGGCGATGTCGCGGGGGCCCCTCGCCGCGCCCGGTCGCTGCGGCGCCGCGCGAGGTCGTAGGGGAGATGAAGCCGACCCGGGCGATTTTCGGCTTTCACGCGGTGCTTGCCCGGCTGCGCGCCGATGCGGCATCGGTCACGGAGATCTATCTCGACGAAAACCGCAAGGACGCGCGCGCGCAAGACCTTGCGGTCGCCGTGGAAAAGGCGGGCGTCTCGCTGATGCGCGTTCCCACCAAGCGCCTGGACGGCTTCTACGGCGGCGGCCGCCACCAGGGCGTCGTGGCGATGGTGCTCGAAAAACCGGCGCGGGAGAGCCTCGAGGATCTGCTGGATTCGCTGAAGGAGCCGCCGCTCTTGCTCGTGCTCGACGGCGTGACCGATCCGCACAACCTCGGGGCCTGCCTGCGGGTCGCCGATGCCGCGGGTGCTCACGCGGTGATCGCCCCCAAGGACCGCGCCGCGGGGATCAGCGCGGCGGTGTCCAAGGTGGCGAGCGGCGCCGCCGAAACCGTGCCCTACTACATGGTCACGAACCTCGCCCG
>DASPXL010000434.1:0-2875 GCA_035637375.1 Burkholderiales bacterium | reverse complement strand
TTGACCCCTAGACGGTCGCGCAGCAGATACAGTTTCCTGTCGGCTTTCGCCCAGAGAGCTATGGCGAACATGCCGATGAAGCGACGTACCGCCGCAGGTCCCCACTCGGCGAACGCCTCGATGACGACCTCCGAGTCGCTGGTCCCGACAAAACTGTGGTTCAACCGTTCAAGGTCCTTGCGGATTTCGCGAAAGTTGTAGACCTCTCCATTGAACGCCATGACCCAACGGCCATCCCGGGAAGCCATCGGTTGGCGCCCGAGGGGTGAGAGGTCGAGAATCGACAGTCGGGTATGACCAAGTCCGACAGCACCGTCGAACCACAGGCCGCTATCGTCCGGGCCCCTGTGATGAAGGCTCGCGGCGCCGTCTCTAAGCCACTTCCGTGCGCTTTCCGGAGCGCTGTCCTTAAACCAAAAGCCGGCGATTCCGCACATGGCTGATTTCAATCATTGCCGATGGAGTCTGCCAGCAACGCACTGTGAAAGCCTCGCAAATCACTACATTGAATTTTATTTGTGCATGGCGGCGCCAATCAGGCCCATGGGGCGTATTTTTGTAGTCCGTTCGGACCACGCGGCCGCTCTAGCGGCGAAAGACTCGATTTGTACGCTTATCCCCGTTCGGGTCGCTGTCACGGTCGGGTAGGTGCCGCCGGGATCCGTTTCTCAGGGGCGAGCCAAGTGCGGAAGATCGTCCACTATCTCCGTGAAAGCGTCCGTAAGTACGGCGCGGCCGCCACGCTGCACAACATCGAGTGCCGTGTGGTCAATAAAATCGCGCATTTCCAGATCTTGAAGGGAATGACCGTTCGGCTGCGGGACGTAAATGATCCCCGTTTCTTCGAGGCGCAGGGGCTCGATGCGCGATTCGTCGGCGAGGACGAGCTGGCGAAGTTCGCTCATGACGGCATCCACCAGCTTTCCGTCGATTTTTTGCGCAAGACCCGCGCGCGGGGCGACCGCTGCTATGCGCTCTTCGAGGGCGAAAAGCTCGCTGCCTATGGCTGGTACTCCGATCTTCCCACCCCGATCGACGAACACCTCGTGCTCCATTTCGACCGCGCGTGGACGTACATGTATAACGGCTACACGGTGCCGGCTTACCGCGGAAAACGGCTGCACGCCGTGGGGATGTGCCGGGCGCTGCGGGCGTTCACGGAGGAAGGTAAGAAGGGGCTGATCTCGTGTGTAGCCTCCAATAACTTCTCTTCCCTGAACTCCGTGACACGCATGGGCTACCGGATCTTCGGCGCGGTGTACATGTTCCGCGCGGGCAGCCACTCGTTCACCTACGCAACCAAGCGCTGCCGAGACTACGGCTTTTGGGTCGAATCGCCCGACCCGGGCGCGACCTGGATTCGACAAAACGCCTGAGCTGCCTCTGGATTTCTCAAGCATTTCAAAAACAGGCGGGTGAATATTTGACCGCTTGCCGCCTCATCCACCTAGGAACCGCAGCCACCATTCGCCCTCGAGGCGGCTGAGAAAAGCTTCTCCTCGCTGGATGGCGGCCATGACGTCGGCGTGACGGGAATGGACCAGGGTCCATGTGCCCTCCGTTCGCAACCAGCAATGCCGGTCAGAAAGCTCCTGAGCGAAGTGCGGGTCGAGGCGTCCGCGCACCGCGGTCGCGCCGTGCCGCCAGGCGTCGGCGAGGAGCCGCTGCAGCACGCGACCGAAGGAGCCGTCGCGAGCCGCAATCTGGACGACTTCACTCATTCTGCCCGGATTTACATAGTAGAGGAACCATCCGATCAGCCGCCGCTTTCCGTTGAAAACGGCGCGTGCGCGCAGGGCCCCATGGCGTGTCTTGCGGGCCGCCTGCTCGAGCAGCCAGGCGAGCGAGCGCGCGTCGTACACCGGGTGCAGGGAGTTGCCGTTCAGAACCTCGGGCAGATGAGCCAGCATCGCGACCGCATCCAGCGTGTCTTCGGTGAGCTCGACTTCTTTCCGATGGAACCGGTTCGGGTGCAGCCGGGCGGCCAGCGCGTCGGCCAGGGCGCCCAGCGGGCGCGCCGCGCGTATCAGGAAAGAAGAGAATGCGGAACGCTCTTCCAGAAGCGACAGCACGTAGCGGGCGGGCCGGAGCGGCCGGGTCCAGTGGAGGTTGTAGAGCAGTGGTGCCGCCCCGCCGAGCCCGGTCCAGATCCGCCGAGACAGGTCGCTTGCCCCATCGGCGAGCGCAAGGTCCTGCGGTCCCGAGATCCACGCTTTCATCAGCTGTAGCGCCGTGAGGCCGTGGCGCCGATCCGGGTCCACCATGAACTGGCAACCCACGGCGACGCGGATCGGGCGCCCGCGCAGGAGCATCCGCCGCGGCAACACTGCCTGGAAGCCCGCGATGCGGCCGTCCTCCTCGGCCACCCAGGAGGGCAACTCGGGGTCGCGCCACGGGTTGTCGAACAGCATCTCCCGGAAGTAGGACTCGCACGCGGCCTGCGAAGCCCAGCGATGCTCCGGGTAGACGCGGCCGAAAAGCTCGACAACGGCGGGGACATCGTCCTCGGCAAGGATGCGGAGCGTGGCCATAGCGGGATCCGTTCTTCGCCGTCGAAGCCGGCTGCCCGCCGGGCGGCCGGCCCTACCCCTTGGCGGTCGACGCGTCTCGCTCTGACGCGCGGTAGGATGGCCGTGCTGACGACGCATCGGCTGCTCCGATGTGCGCCGCCAATAGTCCCGCGATCCGCGCGAGCGAACGCAAGTCGTCGAGTTCGATGTCGTCGATTTTGATCCGGAAGCCGAACTGCTGCTCGAGCTGCAAGAGCAGCTCCACGAGCTGGAGCGAGTCGAGCATGCCGGTCTCGAAAAGATCGGTGTCCGCGGACGGCACCTCGATGTGGAGGCTCTCGACGAACAGGGCGCGAAGGCGCTCG
>DASPXL010000433.1:0-3669 GCA_035637375.1 Burkholderiales bacterium | reverse complement strand
GCGCGAGCTCGACGTTCTTCAGGTTGTTCCCGCGCGCCCCGCGCAGCCTGAACACGCGGGTCTTGTCGAAGCGGCGGCGGCTCTTGGGCACGGCGATCTCGAGCGCGCCCGACAGATACCGGCCGGTGAGGGAGGCGGGGTTTTTGCGGATCTCGCCGGGCGCACCTTCCGCCACGACCTGCCCGCCGTGCTCTCCCGCCCCCGGCCCCATGTCCACGACGTGGTCGGCCGAGTTGATCGCCTCCTCGTCGTGCTCGACCACGATCACGGTGTTGCCAAAGTCGCGCAGGCGCTTGAGCATGGCGAGGAGCCGCGCGTTGTCGCGCTGGTGCAGCCCGATGGAAGGCTCGTCGAGCACGTACATCACGCCGGTGAGCCCCGAGCCGATCTGGCTCGCGAGGCGGATGCGCTGCGCCTCGCCGCCCGATAGCGTGTCGGCGGAGCGGTCGAGCGACAGGTAGTCCAGGCCCACGTTGTTGAGGAAGGAGAGGCGCGAGACGATTTCCTTCACGATCTTCTCGGCGATCGACTGTTTCGCGCCGGAGAGCTCGAGCTTCTCGAAAAAAGCTAGCGTTTGCTTCAACGGAATCCCGCTCACTTCGTAGATCGCCTTGTCGGCGACCTTGACGTGCCGCGCTTCGGTGCGGAGCCGGGTGCCGCCGCAGGCGGGGCAGGCCTTGACGTTCAGGTATTTCGCCAGCTCCTCGCGCACCGCGAGCGAGTCGGTTTCCCGGTAGCGCCGCTCCAGGTTCGGCAGGATGCCCTCGAAGGCGTGCTCCTTCACGAGGGTGCGGCCGCGCTCGTCGAGATAGGAGAACGGGATCTTTTCCTTCGCGCCGCAGAGCACGATGTTCTGCACGGGCTCCGCGAGCGTCTCGAACGCGGCCTCGACGTCGAACTTGAAATGCGCGGCGAGGCTCGCGAGCATCTGGAAATAGAACTGGTTGCGCCGGTCCCAGCCGCGGATCGCGCCCGAGGCGAGCGAGAGATCCGGGTGCGCCACGACGCGCTTCGGATCGAAGAAGGTCTTCGTGCCCAGGCCGTCGCAGTCCGGGCAGGCGCCCATCGGATTGTTGAAGGAGAAAAGACGCGGCTCGAGCTCGGAGAGCGAGTAGTCGCACACCGGGCAGGCGAAGCGCGCCGAGAACAGATGCTCGCGGCCCGAGTCGAGCTCGAGCACCACGGCGCGGCCGTCGGCGTGCCGGAGCGCGGTCTCGAACGATTCGGCGAGCCGCTGCTTCGCCTCGGGGCGCACTTTCAGCCGGTCGATCACCACGTCCACCGAGTGCTTGACGTTCTTCGAGAGCTTGGGCACGGAGTCGATCTCGTGGACCTTTCCGTCCACGCGCACTCGCGCGAACCCCTGGGCGCGAAGCTCGGCGACCAGCTCCTGCTGCTCGCCCTTGCGGCTCGCGACGATGGGCGCAAGGATCATGAGCTTGGTGTCCTGCGGAAGCGCGAGCGCGTGGTCCACCATCTGCGCGACCGACTGCGCTTCCAGAGGCAGCGCGTGCTCCGGGCAGTAGGGCGTTCCCACGCGCGCGTAGAGCAGGCGCAGGTAGTCGTGGATCTCGGTGATGGTGCCGACGGTGGAGCGCGGGTTGTGGCTCGCCGCCTTCTGCTCGATCGAGATCGCGGGAGACAGTCCCTCGATCAGATCGACGTCCGGCTTTTCCATCAGCTGCAGGAACTGGCGCGCGTAGGCCGAGAGCGACTCGACGTAGCGGCGCTGGCCCTCGGCGTAGAGCGTGTCGAAGGCGAGCGAGGATTTTCCCGACCCCGACAATCCGGTGATGACGATCAGCCGGTTGCGCGGCAGATCGACGTTCAGGTTCTTCAGGTTGTGCGTGCGCGCGCCGCGGATGCGGATCTGTTCCATCGGGCCTGTGGGCGAAGTCGAACCTGCTACTATACAAAATTTCGCAGCGTCCCCGCTACTCCCATGACGTCCCAGGCCGTGCCAGGGCGGATGTCCCCCCTTGAAATGCGCGCGAGCCTGTCGCTCGCGTCGCTTTTCGCCCTGCGCATGCTCGGGCTCTTTTTGATCCTGCCGGTGTTCGCCGTGCACGCCCCGCAGCTCGCGGGCGGCGACAGTCGGGCGCTCGTGGGCCTGGCGCTGGGAACCTACGGGCTGACCCAGGGGATCCTGCAGATTCCCTACGGGATGGCCTCCGACCGCTACGGCAGGAAGCGCGTGATCGTCGTCGGCCTGCTGTTTTTTGCATTGGGGAGCTTTGTCGCCGCATGGGCGTCGGACATCCATACGGTCATTCTCGGGCGCGCGATCCAGGGAGCGGGCGCGATCGCCGCGCCGGTGACGGCGTTCGCCGCCGACCTCACGCGCGAGGAGCACCGCACCAAGGCGATGGCGATGATCGGCGGCTCGATCGGATTGACCTTCGCCGTGTCGCTCGTCGTCGCGCCGGCCCTGTATCGCCGCATCGGGATGGACGGAATCTTCGATCTCACCGGCATCCTGTCGCTCGCGGCGATCTGGGTGACGCTCGCCGTCGTGCCGCCCGAGCCCGCCGTCATGGCGGATCCGGCGCGCCCGGCCCGGACCGGCGCCCTGCGGGAGGTGCTGCGCAACGCCGAGCAGCTGCGGCTCAACCTCGGCATCTTCTCGCTTCACGCCGTGCAGATGGCGATTTTTGTCGTGATCCCCGCCGCGTTCGTCCGATACGGCGGGCTTCCGGTGGACGAGCACTGGAAGATCTACCTGCCGGTCGTTCTCGGTTCGTTCGTCCTGATGGCCCCGCCGCTCGTTCAGGCGGAGCGCCGGGGCCGGATGAAATTCCTGTTCTTGAGCGCGATCGCCCTGCTGCTCGCCGCCGAGCTCGGTTTCGCCGTGTGCTTGACGAATTTCGGCATGGCGATCGCCTTGCTGCTCGCCTTTTTCGTCGCCTTCAACGTACTCGAGGCGAGCCTGCCGTCGCTCGTGTCGCGCGTGGCGCCGGCCGCCTCGCGGGGCACGGCGCTCGGCGTCTACAACACCACCCAGGCGCTGGGGCTGTTCGCCGGCGGCGCCGCCGGCGGGTGGCTCGCCCAGCATCTGGGGGAGACTTCGGTGTTTGTATTCGGATTCGCGGTGATTGCGTTATGGCTGGGAGCGGCCTCGGGAATGCGCGTGCCGGGGGAAACCGTGGAGCGCGCGTACCGGGTGCCGCCGCGGCTGGATGCGGCGGGTCTGCGCGAGCGGCTGGTCCGCTTGCGCGGCGTGCGCGAGGCCGTGATCGTGCCGGAGCGGGGCATCGCCCGGCTAAGGGTGTATCCTGAATCGTTCGACGAGCGGGCGGCGAGGGAAATTATCGAGGGAGAAAGCTAAATGGCATCGGTCAACAAGGTCATTATCGTAGGCAATCTGGGGCGGGACCCCGAGACGCGCTACAACCCGGAAGGGGGCGCGATCACCAACATCTCGGTCGCGACCACCGACACCTGGAAGGACAAGGCGAGCGGCGAGAAGCAGGAGCGCACCGAATGGCACCGGGTGGTGTTCTTCAACCGCCTCGCGGAGATCGCGGGCGAGTACCTGAAGAAGGGCTCGCAGGTCTATGTCGAAGGGTCTTTGCGCACGCGCAAGTGGAAGGACAAGGAAGGGCAGGAGCGCACCACCACCGAGATCGTCGCCGACCGCATGCAGATGCTCGGCAGCCGGCAGGGGTCGGG
>DASPXL010000432.1:0-7121 GCA_035637375.1 Burkholderiales bacterium | reverse complement strand
ACGCCGCTCGCCAGGCGCCGGTCGTAGCCGTAGCGCAGCATGATCGGCAACGAAATGAGGCCCATCGAGATCACCGAGGCCGCCACCACCCCGGTGGTCGCAGCGAGCAGCGCGCCGACGAAAATCACGGCGTAGGCGAGCCCCCCCCGGACCGGACCGAAGAGCTGTCCGATGGTATTGAGCAGATCCTCGGCCATGCCGCTCCTCTCGAGGATCAGCCCCATGAAGGTGAAGAACGGGACGGCGAGCAGCGTGTCGTTCGACATGATGCCGAAAATGCGCTCGGGCAGCGCGCCAAAAAGGGCCGGCGTGAGCAGCCCCAGCTCGATGCCGAGGAAGCCGAAGGACAGGCCGATCGCCGCCAGCGCGAACGAAACCGGGTAGCCGAACAACAGGAACACGACCAGCGCGGCGAACATGAGCGGCGCCATGTTGGCGATCAGGAACTGCGTCATTTGGCGGCTTCGTCGCGCGCGATGGCCAGCTCCAGCGGGACCTCGTGCTTTTCCAGCGGATCCGGAATCAGGTTCTTCAGGAAGGCGATGCGCTTGATCAGTTCGGAGAGCCCCTGCAGCGACAGCAGGAAGAAGCCGACCGGAACCAGTAGCCGCGCCGGCCAGCGGATCAGGCCGCCCGCGCTGCCGGAGATCTCGTTGCTGTTCCAGGCGTTCATGAATATCGGCCAGGAAAGCCAGGTGATAAAGGCTGCCATCGGCAGCAGGAAGAAGAGCGTGCCGACGATGTCGATCCACATCTGCGCGCGGCGCGACAGGCGGCCCGTGATCACGTCGATCCGGATATGCTCGTTGTGCCGCAGCGTGTATCCGGAGCAAAGCAGGAATACCGCGGCGAACAGATACCACTGCAGCTCGAGCCATGCGTTCGAGGCGATGGAAAGCGCGTAACGGGAAATGGCGTTGCCGGAACTCACCAACACCATGACGAGAACGAGCCAATACACGATCTTCCCGATGCGCTCGTTCACCGCGTCGATGAGGCGTGAAACGGACAGCAGGAAATTCATGGCCCCCCGATCCCGATCAGAACATTCCCGCGCGCTCTTGTCTGCTTTTAGCGCGATCGCGGCTTCGAAAAGCAGCGCTCGATCAGTGCGCCGGCTGGAGCGCGAGGTAGACGAGGAGCGCCACGAGCAGCGCGCCCGCCACCCACCAGGCCGGATGGATACGGCGCCCGGAAGACGCGGGTGCCGCCTCGGCGGGCCTGGCCGCGGGTCCGGCGAGCTTCTCGTTGAACGCTGCGAAGAAGTCGTCCGCCATTTTCCTCGCGACCCCGTCGATCAGCCGCGAGCCGACCTGCGCGAGCTTGCCGCCGACGCTCGCTCTCGCGGAATAGGTCAGCCGGGTTCCCGCGCCTTCGGTCTTGAGCGACACCTGCGCGCCGCCCTTGCCGAAGCCCGCCGCCCCGCCCGATCCCTCGAAGGAGAGCGAGTAGGAGTTCGGCGGTTTGAGATCGGAGAGCACCAGCTTGCCGCTGAATTTCGCCTTGACCGGGCCCACCGCGGCGACCATGATGACGCGATACTCCGTATCGGACACCCTCTCGATCGACTCGCAGCCGGCGATGCAGGCCTTGAGCACCTCGGGGTCGTTCAGCCCGCGCCAGACTTCCGCCTGCGGCAGGGGGATCAGTTGTTCGCCGGTCATTTCCATGAAGGTTCCGTTCCTGTATGGGGTACACGATGTATCGAACGCAGGGCTATTCTAACGCGGCGCCTCGGGTAAAATAACCGCTGCGCTCCAACGGGTAAGCTCCCGGAAGGATTTGTAAATACCCCATGCGATTCAATCCCAAGGCAAGGGCCCTTGTCGCCGTCGCGCTGCTCGGGCTCGGGGCGACGGGCGCAAACGCTCAAAGCTGGCCTGCAAGGCCGGTGCGCATCATCGTGCCGTTTGCTCCGGGCGGCACCGCGGATACGCTGGGGCGGCTCGTGGCGCAGCGGCTCTCCGAGAGCTTCAAGGAGAATTTCGTCGTCGAGAACCGCGCCGGGGCCGGCGGCGTGATCGGCTCGGAGCTCGTGGCGAAGGCCACCCCCGACGGATATACGCTGGTCGTGTCGGGGGTCGCGACGCACTGCATCGCGCCGGCGCTGTCAAAGAATTTTCCGTTCGATCCGCTGCGCGACTTCACGCACATCGCGCTCTTCGGCGGCCCGCCCGGGGTGCTCGTGATCCATCCTTCGCTTCCGGTCAAGGATCTGAAGCAGTTCATCGCCTACGCAAGGGCGGAAGGCGGCAAGCTCGCCTACGGCTCTCCCGGCAACGGCACGCAGGGACACCTGATCGCCGAGCAGCTGAAACAGGTCGCCGGAATCGAGATGACCCATGTGCCCTACAAGGGCGCGAGCCTCGCCGTCGCCGACCTGATCGCCGGTCATGTGCCGGTGACCTCCACCACGCTCACGACCGCCGCGACGCAGATCAAGGCCGGAAAAGCGCGCGCGCTCGCGGTGAGCTCGGCGAAGCGCGTGCCGGACTTCCCCGACCTGCCGACATTCGGCGAGCTCGGCTATCCGGAGCTCACGGCCTCGATCTGGTTCTCCCTTTCCGGGCCGGCAGGGACTCCGGCCGAGGTCGTCAGTCGCCTGAACGCCGAGGTGCGGCGTATCCTCCACCTTCCCGACGTTCGCGAGAGGCTCCGGCCCGAAGGCATCGAGCCCGGCGATCTCGATCCGCGGCAGTTCGCCGCGTACATGGCCGCGGAAGTGAAGCGCTGGGCACCCGTCGTGCACGCCTCCGGCGCGAAAGCCGACTGAGAAACTGGCAAATCATGCTGACACGAGAACAGAACGAACAGTTGACGCGAACCGATCGCGGCACGCTCATGGGCGATCTCTTGCGGCGCTACTGGATTCCCGCGCTGCACGGCCGGGAGATCGCGGAACCCGACTCGCCGCCCGTGCGGGTGCAGCTCCTTGGCGAAAAGCTCGTCGCGTTCCGCGACAGCGAGGGGCGCATCGGCGTCATCGACGAGTTCTGCGCGCACCGGAGCGTGTCGCTTTGGTTCGGCCGGAACGAGGAATGCGGCCTGCGCTGTCCCTATCACGGCTGGAAGTACGACATCACCGGGCAATGCGTGGACCTGCCCTCGGAGCCCGGGGAATCGGGCATGCGGCAGGGGATCAAGCTCAAGTCCTATCCGGCGATCGAGCGCGGCGACGTGGTATGGATCTACATGGGACCGCCCGAGCTGAAGCCGGCGCCGCCGGAGCTGGAATGGGTGATGGTGCCGCCCGAGCGGCGCTTCGTCTCGAAGCGCCTCCAGGAGTCCAATTACCTCCAGGCGATCGAGGGCGGAATCGATTCCAGCCACGTGTCCTTTCTCCATTCGGGCGAGCTCGACACCGATCCGCTTTTCAAGGGCAGCAAGGGCAACCAGTACAACCTCGAGGACCGCATGCCGGTGTTCGAGGTGGTGGATTTCGAAGGCGGCCTGCTTATCGGCGCTCGACGTCGCGCGGATCACGGCAAATACTACTGGCGCATCACGCCCTGGATCATGCCCTGGTACACCGTCATTCCGCCGCGCGCGGGGCACCCTTTGGGCGCGCACGCCTGGGTGCCGATCGACGACGAGCACTGCTGGGCGTGGAGCATCAACTATCACCCGAGCCGGGCCTTGAGCGCCTCCGAGCTGAAAGCGATGAAGGAAGGCGCGGGGATCCACGTGAAGTACGTGCCCGGAACCTTCGTCCCGCTCGCGAACAAGTCGAACGACTACCTGATCGATCGCGCGACGCAGAAGCGCGGCCGCTCCTACAGCGGGGTGGAGGGCATCGCGATGCAGGACGCCTCGCTGCAGGAGTCGATGGGCCCGATCCAGGACCGCACCAAGGAGCACCTGTGCCTGACCGACAAGGGCATCGTCGCGACGCGCAGCCGCCTGCTTCGCGCGGCCAAGGCGGCGCGCGAAGGAAAGAGCGTGCCGGGCCTGGATCCCGCTTCGCAGCGCGTGCGCTCCTGCTCGGTCGAGCTCCCCGTCGGGCAGCATTACAAGGAAGGCGCGAGGCACGGCCTGTTCCCCGAGCTCGACACCGATCCGGTGACGGTGTAAATCCTTCCCTCAACCCATCCCTCTCCCGCGAGCGGGAGAGGGCGGCGAGCGCAGCGAGCGGGTGAGGGTGCAGATAACTCGGAACAGGATGCCCAGACTCCAGCTCTCCCTCGCCTGCTGGGACTACGACCGCACGCGCGCGCTCGCCGACGGCAGCGTGAGGCCCGAGGGCATCGACCTCGTGTATCAGAACCTCTTCGTCGAGGAGACCTTCTTCCGCATGCTGCGCAACCGCGAGTTCGACGCGGCGGAGATGTCGCTGTCGTCGTATTGCGTTTCGCTCATGCGGGAGGAGCCCGCCTTTGTCGCCATCCCGGTGTTCCCGTCGCGCTTCTTCCGCCACTCGTGCATTTTCGTCTCGGCGAAAAGCGGCATCCGCGAGCCGAAGGATCTTGCGGGCAAAAAAACCGGCGTTCCGGAATACCAGATGACCGCGCCCGTCTGGATCCGCGGCATCCTGCAGGATGAGTACGGCGTCGATCCGGCGAGCTGCGAATACTGGACGGGCGGCGAGGAAGAACCCGGACGCGACGAGAAGCTCGAGCTCGAGCTGCCGGCAAAATTCAGGCTGAGGTCCATCGGACCGAAGCAGACGCTCGCGCAGATGATCGCCGACGGCGAGCTCGACGCGATGCACACCGCGCGCACCCCCTCGACCTTCGCGGCGCGGCCCGGAACCGTCAGGCGCCTGTTCGAGGACTACGTCGAAGTCGAGAAGGCGTATTACCGAAAGACGAAAATTTTCCCGATCATGCACACAGTCGTAGTCCGCCGCGAGCTGTACCAGGCGAACCGCTGGATCGCGCAGTCGCTCTACAAGGCCTTCGTGCAGGCGCAGCGCAGGACCTACGAAACCCTCGACACCACCATGGCGCTAACCACAATGCTGCCCTGGCAGGCCGCGCATGTCGAGGAAGCGCGGCGGGAGCTCGGCGAGGACTGGTGGCCCTACGGCTTCGAGCCCAATCGCCGCGTGCTCGAGACGTTCCTGCGCTATCACCACGAGCAGGGGCTATCGAAGCGGCGGCTGAAAGCGGAGGAGCTTTTCGCGCCGGAGACGCTCAAGTCTTTCCGGGTCTGATCTCCTGCTCCGCCGTGCGCAATCCGATCGGGAAATGATGATGAATCCGCCGTTTCGCGCCGATCAGGTGGGCAGCCTGCTGCGCCCGGAAAGGCTGAAGCTGGCGCGCGAGCAGTTTCTCGGCCCGCAGACCCCGACCGGCGCCATCGGCCCGCACGACAGCGCGGAACTGCGCGCGGTGGAGGACGAATGCATCCGCGAGGTCATCGCCATGCAGGAGCGCGTCGGGCTCAGGGCGTGCACCGACGGGGAATTCCGCCGGCGCAGCTGGTGGCTCGAGCTCATCATGGGCTGGAACGGCTTCGAGGCCGACCGCACCGGCTCCGTGAAGCTCAAATGGCGCGACGAGTCGGGCATTACCCAGGGATTCTCCGAATTGAGAGTCACGGGCAAGATCGCCTGGCGGCCGAGCTCCGTGGTGCGGGCGTTCAAGTTTCTCAAGGAGAACACCAGGGCGGTGCCCAAGGTCACCATCCCGGCGCCGAACTGCATTCACTACTACATGGGCGGCAACATCGGCGCCTACAAGGACCAGGACGCCTTTTGGAGCGACCTCGTCGGCGCGTACCGTCGGGAGCTGAAAGCGCTCGTAGATTCGGGCGCGCGCTACATCCAGCTCGACGACACGAGCATCGCGTTCATCTGCGATCCCGCGCACCGCGAATACGTCCGCTCCTGGGGCGAGGACCCCGACCGGCTGCTCCACCTGTACGCGGACAAGATCAACCAGACCCTCGCCGGCCTGCCGCAAGATGTCACCGTCACGCTTCACCAGTGCCGCGGCAACCGCGAAGGCAACTGGGCGGCCGAGGGCGGCTACGACCCGGTCGCCGACGTGCTATTCAACGTGGTCAACGTCGACGGCTATTTCCTCGAGTACGACACTCATCGCGCGGGCGGCTTCGAGCCGCTGAGGCTCCTGCCCAAGGGAAAGAAAAGAGTCGTTCTCGGGCTCGTTTCGTCCAAGAAGCCCGAGCTCGAGGGCGAGGACATTCTGATGAAGCGCATCGAAGCAGCGAGCAAATTCGCGCCGCTCGCGCAGCTCGCGCTCTCGCCTCAATGCGGTTTCGCGAGCTCGGTCAAGGGCAATCCGCTGCGCCCGGCCGACCAGGAGGCGAAGCTCGCGCGTATCGTGGAGGTCTCTCAGAAGGTGTGGGGAGCCGCCTGAAGGACCGGAAGAGCTGAAACTTAGCGGCACTCACTTCAGCGGCCGTTCTTCCAGATACCAGTCGAGGATCTGCTCGCCGGTCCAGAAGAGCACGTCGGAGCGCTCGCGGATGCGCTCGAAGATCATGCGGAAATACTTCAAGCGGTGCGGCGCGCCCATGATGTAGGGGTGCACCACCAGCGCCATGACGCGCGCCTGGCCGCCGGCGGCGTCGTGGTAGAGCTGGTCGAACTGGTCCATCGCCCGCTGGAAGTATTCGCGCGCCGGGTGGTGCTGGATCAGCATCATGGCGATGTCGTTGTTTTCTTGCGTGTAGGGGATGTTGACGATGGACTTTCCGCGCGTCTTGAGCACGACCGGCTGGTCGTCGAGCACCCAGTCCGCGACGTAGTCGTAGCCGCTCTCGACCAGGAGGTCGGGCGTGTCCCAGGTCTCGGTGAGCCCCGGCCCGAGCCAGCCGCGCGGCCGCTTGCCGCCGGCCGCCTCGGCGAGCGCCTCGGTCGTCTTCCTGATGTCCTCGCGCTCGTTCTCGACCTTCTGCATGTTGCGCTGGGTGTAACCGTGCCCCATGAATTCCCACTTGCGCTCTCTCGCCGCGCGCGCGATGGGAGCGTAGGCGCGGACCGCTGTGCCGTTGACGGCGAGCACCGCGCGGATCTCGTGCCGGTCGAGTACCTCGAGCATGCGCCAGAAGCCGACGCGGTTGCCGTACTCGTGCCAGGCCCAGTTCGGGATGTCGGGCATGGGCGACCCACCTGCGGGCGGGGTGAGCACCGTGCGCGGCATGGTCTGGTCGATGTC
>DASPXL010000431.1:0-3035 GCA_035637375.1 Burkholderiales bacterium | reverse complement strand
CTTTGGGAAAGCCTTTCCGCTAGCCCTTCCGCTCTCCCTGTGGGTGACGCCCATCGCGCAGCCATTGATGAGGCGCTTGCCGAACATCGTCAAAGTCCAAACGATGTACTGACGATGGAGCAAGTGCTGACTGGAGTACGTAGAGCTCGATGAAGTTGCCGGTCGTTTTTCGCCGGCGCTTCCAACACGATCTGGGTGCCGGCTTCGACT
Organism: Burkholderiales bacterium; assembly: GCA_035637375.1. GTDB lineage: Bacteria > Pseudomonadota > Gammaproteobacteria > Burkholderiales > SG8-39 > VBDM01. The sequence goes on along the minus strand of DASPXL010000431.1, from coordinate 2,825 downwards.
GGTACGAAGAACAACGTCCCGGGCTCGGAGAACAGTTTCTCTCTGCGGTTCAGTCCACACTAAAGACCATCGAGCTGTATCCGGAATTGTTCATCTCCGTACACGGAGACGTACGCCGTGCAATTGTTTCCCGGTTTCCCTTCGCGATTTTTTACTTGGTCGAGCCACGGCGCATTGTCGTGCTCAGGGTGCTGCATACGGCACGGGACCCGAAGCTTTGGCCTCGCCCCAAGCGAAAGGCACCCTAACCTGGGGTTCGAGGTGAAGGAATTCGAGGCGAAGATCGATTGAACCGGCTTTTGCCGCGCTGCGCATGAAATCCCGGTTCGCGCAGGGCGTTTTTCTCGTTCTCGTCACCGTGGTGCTGTGGGGCGTGCAGTTCCCGGTCGCCAAGGATGCTTTCGCGGCGGTCGATGCGTTTCACGTCACCGCGATCCGCTACGGCCTCGGCGCCCTGGTCCTCATCGTGCTGCTCGTGTGGCTCGAAGGGCCGGCGGCGCTTTCGTATTACGGCAGAGCCTGGCCCGCGTCGCTGTTCGGTTTTGTCGGGATGTGCTGCTCGCCGATGCTCATCTTTTTCGGCATCGCGCTCTCGAGCCCCGAGCACGCGGCCATCATCGTCGCCTTGCAGCCCTCGATGACCGCGCTCGCCGACTGGGCGATCCGCGGCCGGCGGCCGAGAAGGTTCACGCTCGCCTGCCTTGCGCTCGCTTTTGCCGGCGTCGTCACGGTGGTGACGCGCGGCGACCCCGTGCATGTCTTCGTCAAGGGAGAGATCGCCGGCGATATCGTCGTGGTACTGGGCGCGATGTGCTGGGTGGCTTACACCATGGCGGCGGAAAATTTCAAGGGTTGGTCGGCGCTGCGCTTCACCACGCTGACGATCATTCCCGGGACGCTCGGCTGCATCGCCCTGACCGCCGCGCTCGTCGCGGCGGGCGTGGCCGCAGTGCCGGGCGTGGCGGCCCTGGCGTCCGTCGCCTGGCACCTTGCCTACCTCACGCTCGGCGGCATCGTCGTCTCGATGCTGTGCTGGAACGCGGGCAATCAGCGCATCGGAGCGCTCAATACGATGCTGCTTTTGAACCTGATGCCGGTCGTCACCTTCGCGGTGCGCTTTGCACAAGGCGCTCGTCCGGACGCGGTCGAGCTCTTAGGCGCGGCGCTCGTGATAAGCTCGCTGGTGGCAAACAACCTGTATCTGCGCCGCAAGCCGGCGCGAAAAACAAGCGAGGCGACGATATGAAGTCGTATTGGCTGCGGCCGGATTCCGGGAGGACCGTCACAGAGCTTCGCGACACGCCGGCTCCCGAGCCCGGCCCCGGCCAGATTCTCGTGCGCATGCGCGCGGCGGGCTTGAACCGCGGCGAGCTGATCGTCGGGCACAGCGTCAAGGCGGGAGGCGCGGCGAAAGCCGCCGGCGCCGAGGGCGCGGGCGAGATCGCCAAGCTCGGGGCGGGCGTCACGGGCTTCAAGACGGGCGAGCGCGTCATGGGACGCTGCACCGGATCTTTCGCCGAATATTCGCTCATGGACGCGCGCGAGGCGATCGCCGTGCCGAAGAACCTCTCCTGGGAGGAGGCGGGATGCATCCCGCTCGCCTTCATGGTGGCGCACGACATGCTGGTCGCGCAGGGAAAACTGCGGGCCGGCGAGTGGCTGCTCGTCACCGGCATCTCCGCGGGAGTCGGCGTCGCCGCGCTGCAGACCGCGAAGGCGCTCGGCGCCAGGGTGATCGGCACTTCGGGCTCGGCCGAGAAGCTCGAAAAGCTGAAAGCGATGGGGCTGGATGCCGGCATCCGCACGCGCTCGGGGGATTTTGCGGAAGGCGTGATGAAGGCGACCGGAGGCAAGGGCGCGAACCTCGTCGTCAACAACGTCGGCGGCTCGGTGTTCGCGGAAACCATCCGCGCGCTCGCCTACGAGGGCAGGCACGCGACCGTCGGCTACGTGGACGGGGTGCTGAAGAGCGAGATCGACATCGAGGCGCTGCACACCAAGCGCCTGACGCTCTTCGGGGTGAGCAACCGGCTGCGCACCGCCGAGCAGCGCGCGGTGACGGTGCGAGGCTTCACCGCCGACATCCTGCCCTTCATCGCCCAGGGGAAGATCCGGCCGGTGATCGACCGGGTGTTTGCGTTCTCGGAGCTCGCCGCGGCGAAAGCCTACATGGAGTCCAACGCCCACCTCGGCAAGATCGTCGTCACCGTGCCGTGACGCTTTACTGCGCCTTGATTCCGGCCTGCTTCACCACCTTGCCCCAGGTTTCGTATTCGCTGGCGATATAGCGGGCGAGTTCCTCGGGCGAGCTCGAGCTGGGCTCGAGCCCCTGCTTCTCGAGGAGCGCGATGACCTCCGGCGCGGCGAGCGCCTTCACGATCTCGCGGTTGAGCCGGTCGATGACGTCCTTCGGCGTCTTCGCCGGCGCGACGTAGGCGTACCAGTTCATCGCCTCGTACCCGGGGTAGCCCGACTCGGCCACGGTGGGCACGTCGGGAAGCAAGGCCGCGCGCTTTGGGCCGGTGGTCGCGATCGCCCGGACTTTGCCCGACTTGATATGTCCTCCGACCGAAACCGGCGTCGCGAAGAACGAAGCGACCTGGCCGCCGAGCATGCCCTGCATTGCGGGACCGCCGCCCTTGTAGGGCACGTGCACGATGTCGATTTTCGCCATCATCTTCAAAAGCTCCCCCGCCAGGTGGCCGGCGCCGCCGATTCCGGAAGATGCGTAGGTGATCGTCCCCGGCTTGCTGCGGGCGAGCTGGACGTATTCGGCGAGCGTGTGCACCGGCAACGATGATTGCACCACGAGCACGTTGGCGAAC
>DASPXL010000430.1:0-3537 GCA_035637375.1 Burkholderiales bacterium | reverse complement strand
TCTTCATGACGCTCGACCCGCGCTGACGCGCGCGACGGAGCTATCTTTTCGGCGCGCCGGCGGCTTCCTTTTCCATCATCGGCTTCATCTCGCGCGCTTTTTTCTCGGCCGCCTTCTTCACGTCGCCCTTCTTCATGTTCTGTTTCTTCATTTCCCCGTGCATGGGCTCGTCCATCCTCATCGGTTTGCCCGGCGTCGTGTCGGCGGCGAAGGCGAAGGACACGATCGCGAGGCTCGCCGCGACGGCGATGGCTTCCAACGATTTCATCAGCTGCCGCTGAACCAGTTGTAGCCCTGGTCCTCCCAGTAGCCGCCGGGATATTCGTTCGTCACGTACATCGCCGTGATGTGCTTGGGGTTCTTGAAGCCGAGCTTGGTCGGCATGCGCAGCTTCATCGGGAAGCCGTACTTGGGAGGCAGGATCTGGTCGGCGAAACGGAAAGTGAGCAGCGTCTGCGGATGCAGCGCGGTCGCCATGTCGATGCTCGTCGTGTAGTCGTCGGCGCACTCGAAGCCGACGTACTTCGCCGTGGTGTCGGCGCCGACGCGCGCGAGGAAATCGGAAAAGCGCACGCCGCTCCACTTGCCGATCGCGCTCCAGCCCTCTACGCAGATGTGGCGCGTGATCTGGGAAGTCTGCGGCAGCGCATAGAGCTCGGGGAGCGTCCAGGGCTTCTTGTCGCGGATAAGGCCGGAGAGCTCGAGCTTGTAGCTCGCCCCGTCCACCAGCCTCACCTCGTCCTCGCCGTAGTAGGCGTTGAACGGGAAGGGCTTCGTGATCGCGCTCTCCGGGTATTCCGGCGCGAGCTTGTTCGGATTGAAAAGCCAGCCTTGAGCGCGGTCGTTCCAGCGCGACATCCCCAGGAGAAGGCTCTGCACGCCTTCGTCGTCGGTAAGCGCGCAGCCCGAAAGGAGCGCGAGCGCCCCGAGCGACAACCCTTGCGTCAGGAACAGGCGCCGCTCGATCGAGCGGATGAGCTTCGGGGAGTGCTCGGCGAGACTCGCATCCATCGTGCGTTTCTTCATGAGGTCCTCCTTGCGCGGCCGGTGACGATGGTGGGGAAGGTGCGCGGCACGAGGATCACCATCACGATGTGCACCAGCGCGATGAGCACCATCAAGGCCATGGCAAAAAAATGTACTAGGCGAGCGCCCTCATAACCGCCCATGAGCCAGGCGATCTCCTGAAACTGCACCGGCTTCCAGATCGCCAGGCCCGAGAGCACGAGGACTACGAGGCACAGGATGATCGCGAGATAAGCCGCGCGCTGTGCCGCGTTGTACACCGCGAGGTCGTCGTGCGCGAGCTTGCCGCGCAGGGCGGCGAGCACGTCGCTCAGCACCGCGCGAGGCGTGAGCGGAAAGAGCTTCCTGCGGAAGTGCCCGGAAAAAATCCCGTAGCCGACATACACGATGCCGTTCAGCACCAGCAGCCACAGGGCGGCGAAGTGCCACTGCAGAGCGCCCGCAAGCCAGCCCCCCAGCGTCAGCTCGTTCGGAAACCTGAAGGGGAAGAGCGGCGATGCGTTGTAGATGCGCCAGCCGCTTGCGGCCATGATGAGGATCGCGAACGCGTTGATCCAGTGCGTGACACGCACGACGAGCGGATGGACCTTCACCCATTGCGCCTGCGCTGCTTCCATCGTAGCCTCCGCTCGCCGCCTCACCCCGCGTTGGTCGGAGGGAACAGGTTACACCTTACAGCGCCTGCCTTCTATCGCCTTCGCGAAAGCCCAGGAGCGGTGCGGCAAATCCCCGCCCGAGCGCAATCACCTTGAAGAGTTCTCCCATCTCCGCTGGGCTCATCAGCCGGTTCGCCTGATTGGCGAACGGCAGGAACCGGGTCCCGTCCTCGGGCGGCGTCCTCGACATCACCTCCGTGATGCCGCAGTTGACGAGGAACTGCGCCTGGCCGGTATAGCCGAGCAGCTCCAGTCCGCCCGAGCGCGCAGACGTCGCGATCGCGCTGAAATCGACGTGGCTGGTGATGTCCTGGAGCCCCGGTAGGAAGAAGGGATCGGCGTCCGCGTGATGGCGGTAATGGCACATGAGCGTTCCGTCCTTGCGTTGCGGATGGTAAAACTCCTTTTCCGGGAAGCCGTAATCGACGAAAAACGCCGCGCCCTTTTCCAGCACGCCCGCAAGCGAGCGCATGAAGCCCCGCGCCGCCAATTGAATCTCGGTGCGAAAACCTTCTGGAAGCTTGAGCGCGCGCGCCGCATCGAGCGGCCCGCCCGAGGCGAGCCGCCAGGACCAGTCGAGGCGATCGCTTCGCACGCCGACGCCGCCTTCCTCGACCCTTCCGCCTTGGGTGCGAACCACGTGCACGGGCATCGCATCCAGCACCTCGTTGCCGAGCACCACGCCGGAAAAAGCGGGCGGCAGGCGGTTGAGCCACGCCACGCGCTCAAGGAGATGCGGCACCCTCGAGGCGAGCGTGTCGCGGCTCCTCTCGCGAAGATCGGCGGAGAGCTCGAGGATGAGATAGTTGCGCGGCGTCCTTCCTGCGCGCTCGAGTTCCTCAAGCAGCGTCGCGGCGAGCGCGCCGCTGCCCGCGCCCACCTCGAGCACCTCGTCGAACCCCGCGTCCAGCACCTGCTTCACCTGGCGCGCGAGGGTCTGGCCGTAGAGCGGCGAAATCTCGGGCGCCGTGACGAAATCCCCGGCCTTGCCGAGCTTTCGGCTGCCGGCGCTGTAGTAGCCGAGCCCCGGCGCGTAAAGCGCGAGCTCCATGTAGCGCGCGAAGCTGATCCAGCCGCCGCTCGCCGAGATTTCGCCGCGGATGTGCTCCGCGACGCGATCGCTGTGCTCGCGCGCCTCGGGCGAGGGTTCGGGGAGCGACATGGGAAGGAAGCAAGGAGTATTCCGGTATCATTCTAGGCCATGCCCGAATCGCTTTCAGGGAAAGTTGTGCTCGTCACCGGCGGCGCGAAACGCGTCGGCGCGGCGATCGCCCGGCGCCTTCACCGGGAAGGCGCGAATCTGATGCTGCACTACCGGGGATCGGAGCGCGAGGCGAAGGCGCTGCGCGGAGAGTTGAACGCCGCGCGCGCCGATTCCGTGGCGCTGGTGCAGGCCGACCTGCTGGATATCGCGGGCCTGCCGGAGATCGTGAGGAACACCGTCAACCGCTTCGAGCGGCTCGACGCGCTCGTCAACAACGCTTCGACTTTCTTTCCGACGCCGGTCGGGGAGATGACGCAGGCCACTTGGGAGAGCCTGATCGGCGCGAACCTGCGGGCGCCTCTGTTTCTCTCCCAGGCGGCCGCGCCGCACCTGAAGAAGGCGGGCGGCACCATCGTCAACATCACCGATATCCACGCCGAGCGGCCGCTCAAGAACTACGTCATCTACTCGGTCGCCAAGGCGGGCCTCGTGGGACTCACCCGCTCGCTTGCGCGCGAGCTCGGGCCCGAGGTGCGCGTGAACGGCGTGGCGCCGGGCGCCATCATCTGGCCCGAGGACGGGTCGTGGGACGACCTGACGCGCCAGCGCATCGTCTCGAACACGGTCTTGAGGCGCACCGGCGACCCCGAC
>DASPXL010000429.1:0-2352 GCA_035637375.1 Burkholderiales bacterium | reverse complement strand
TCTTCATGACGCTCGACCCGCGCTGACGCGCGCGACGGAGCTATCTTTTCGGCGCGCCGGCGGCTTCCTTTTCCATCATCGGCTTCATCTCGCGCGCTTTTTTCTCGGCCGCCTTCTTCACGTCGCCCTTCTTCATGTTCTTTTTCTTCATTTCCCCGTGCATGGGCTCGTCCATTTTCATCGGTTTGCCCGGCGTCGTATCGGCGGCGAAGGCGAAGGACACGATCGCGAGGCTCGTCGCGACGGCGATGGCTTCCAACGATTTCATCAGCTGCCGCTGAACCAGTTGTACCCCTGGTCCTCCCAGTATCCGCCCGGATACTCGTTCGTGACGTACATCGCCGTGATGTGCTTGGGGTTCTTGAAGCCGAGCTTGGTCGGCATGCGCAGCTTCATCGGGAAGCCGTACTTGGGAGGCAGGATCTGGTCGGCGAAACGGAAAGTGAGCAGCGTCTGCGGATGCAATGCAGTCGCCATGTCGATGCTCGTCATGTAGTCGTCGGCGCACTCGAAGCCGACGTACTTCGCCGTGGTGTCGGCGCCGACGCGCGCGAGGAAATCGGAAAAGCGCACGCCGCTCCACTTGCCGATCGCGCTCCAGCCCTCGACGCAGATATGGCGCGTGATCTGCGAGACTTGCGGCAGGGCGTAGAGCTCCGGGAGCGTCCAGGGTTTCTGGTCGCGGATAAGGCCGGAGAGCTCGAGCTTGTAGCCCGCCCCGTCCACCAGCCTCACCTCGTCCTCGCCGTAGTAGGCGTTGAACGGGAAGGGCCTGGTGATCGCGCTCTCCGGGTATTCCGGCGCGAGCTTGTTCGGATTGAAAAGCCAGCCTTGAGCGCGGTCGTTCCAGCGCGACATCCCCAGGAGAAGGCTCTGCACGCCTTCGTCGTCGGTCAGCGCGCAGCCCGAGAGGAGCGCGAGCGCCCCGAGCGACAACCCTTGCCTCAGGAACAGGCGCCGCTCGATCGACCGGATGAGCTTCGGGGAGTGCTCGGCGAGACTCGCATCCATCGTGCGTTTCTTCATGAGGTCCTCCTTGCGCGGCCGGTGATGATGGTGGGGAAGGTGCGCGGCACGAGGATCACCATCACGATGTGCACCAGCGCGATGAACACCATCAAGGCCATGGCAAAAAAATGTACTAGGCGAGCGCCTTCATAGCCGCCCATGAGCGCGGCCAGCTCCTGCAGCTGCACCGGCTTCCAGATCGCAAGGCCCGAGAGCACGAGCACCGCGAGGCACAGGATGATCGCGAGGTAGGCCGCGCGCTGTGCCGCGTTGTACACCGCGAGGTCGTCGTGCGCGAGCCTGCCGCGCAGGGCGGCGAGCATGTCGCTCAGCACCGCGCGAGGGGTGAGCGGAAAGAGCTTCCTGCGGAAGTGCCCGGAAAAAATCCCGTAGCCGACATACACGATGCCGTTCAGCACGAACAGCCACAGGGCGGCGAAGTGCCACTGCAGAGCGCCCGCAAGCCAGCCCCCGAGCGTGAGATCGTTGGGGAATCTGAAGCCGAAGAGCGGCGATGCGTTGTAGATGCGCCAGCCGCTTGCGGCCATGATGAGGATCGCGAACGCGTTGATCCAGTGCGTGACACGCACGACGAGCGGATGGACCTTCACCCATTGCGCTTGCGCTGCTTCCATCGTAGCCTCCGCCCGCCGCCTCACCCCGCGTTGGTCGGAGGGAACAGGTTACACCTTACAGCGCCTGCCTTCTATCGCCTTCGCGAAAGCCCAGGAGCGGTGCGGCAAATCCCCGTCCGAGCGCAATCACCTTGAAGAGCTCCCCCATCTCCGCCGGGCTCATCAGCCGGTTCGCCTGATTGGCGAACGGCAGGAACCGGGCCTCGTCCTCGGGCGGCGTCCTCGACATCACCTCGGTGATGCCGCAGTTGACGAGGAATTGCGCCTGGCCGGTATAGCCGAGGAGCTCCAGTCCGCCCGAGCGCGCAGACGCCGCGATCGCGCTGAAATCGACGTGGCTGGTGATGTCCTGGAGCCCCGGAAGGAAGAAGGGATCGGCGTGCGCATGATGGCGGTAATGGCACATGAGCGTCCCGTCCTTGCGCTGCGGATGGTAAAACTCCTTTTCCGGGAAGCCGTAATCGACGAAAAGCGCCGCGCCCTTTTCCAGCACGCCCGCAAGCGAGCGCATGAAGCCTCGCGCTGCGAGTTGAATCTCGGTGCGAAAACCCTCAGGCAATTCGAGCGCCTGGGCCGCCTTGAGCAGCTCGCCCGAGGCCACGCGCCAGGACCAGTCGAGGCGATCGCTTCGCACGCCGACGCCGCCTTCCTCGACCCTTCCGCCCTGGGTGCGAACCACGTGCACGGGCATCGCATCCAGCACCTCGTT
>DASPXL010000428.1:0-2080 GCA_035637375.1 Burkholderiales bacterium | reverse complement strand
AAGCTCCCGGTCAGCCTGATCACCGGATTTCTCGGCAGCGGCAAGACGACGCTGCTCAGGCACCTCCTGCGCGATCCCGGGATGAACCGGGCGGCAGTCATCATCAACGAGTTCGGCGAGGTCGGCATCGACCACGAGCTGGTCGCCTCGTCCTCGGAGAGCATGACCCTGCTCTCGAACGGGTGCCTGTGCTGCACAGTGCGCACCGACCTGCAGGAGACGCTGCGGGAGCTTTTCATCAAGCGGCGCGCCGGCGAAGTGATCGACTTCGATCGCGTCTTCATCGAGACCACCGGCCTCGCCGACCCGGTGCCGGTGCTGCACACGCTGCAGACCGACGGGATGCTCGGCGCGCAGTACCGCCTCGATTGCGTGGTGACGCTGGTGGACGCGGTGAACGGCCTGCAAAATCTCGACGACACGCCCGAGGCCGCGAAGCAGGCCGCGGTCGCCGACCGCATCGTCATCACCAAGAGCGACATCGCGCCGCCGGCAGCGGTCGCTACGCTCGAAGCGCGGCTGCAGCAGATGAATCCCTATGCCGCGCGCACGGTTGCGATCAACGGCGAAGTGGACGTGGGGTTCCTTCGCGACATCGGACCGAGGAGCACGCGCGCGACGCCCAAGGACCTCGATCGCTGGCTCGCGCCCTCGGGTGAGGCGCGTCCCGCCGAAGGGGCGTACCTCGGCGAGCGCGTTCGGTCCGGAGCGCACGACGCCTCGATCCGCTCGTTCTGCCTTTGGTTCGACAAGCCCTTCACCTGGGACACGTTCTCCGCCGCTGTACAAGTACTGACCTCGCTGCGCGGGACCGACCTGCTGCGTGTCAAAGGCCTCGTCAATGTCGCGGGAGAGTCCGGCCCGGTGGTGGTGCAGGGGGCGCAGCACGTGTTTCACCCGCCGGTCACACTCGAGGCCTGGTCGGGAACGGACCGGCGCTCGCGCATCGTATTCATCACGCGCAATCTTTCGCGCGAGTCGGTTGAAGCGCTCTTCGCCGCGGTGGGAACGCTGGCCGCCCCGCGCGCGTGATTCCCCGGCGCCTCGATTGCGCGATCAATCTCAAGCAAGCTATGATCGGCGGCGCCGCCTCACGATAACCACGAGACGCCTATGAACGCCAAGGAAAGCTTCGCCCCCGACGTGCGCGCCGAGTCGCCGGTCGCCGGTCCCGAGCAAAAGGAGATCTGGGGCAGCGACGCGATCGCCGCGATGCTGCGCGCGCTCGACATCCCCTACCTCGCGCTCACTCCGGGGGCGAGCTACCGCGGGCTGCACGACAGCATCGTCAACTACCTCGGCAACACGCGCCCGCAGATGCTCCTGTGCCTGCACGAGGAGTCCGCCGTGGCGATCGCGCAAGGCTACGCGAAAACCTCCGGCAGAATGATGGGAGCGGTGGTGCATTCGAACGTCGGCCTCATGCACGCGAGCATGGCGATCTTCAACGCCTGGTGCGACCGCATGCCGGTGCTGATCCTGGGCGCGACCGGCCCGTGGGACGCGGCCAAGCGCCGTCCCTGGATCGACTGGATCCACACGGCGTCGGACCAGGGCGCGCTCGTCCGCGATTACACCAAGTGGGACAACCAGCCGGCCTCGGTCCCCGCCGCGTACGAGGCCATCCTGCGCGCGGCGCAGATCGCCAACACCGCGCCGCGCGGCCCGACTTACATCAACCTCGACGCGGCGCTGCAAGAGGCGAAAATCGGCGCGCTCCCCCCGCTTCCGGACGTGAAGCGCCATCGCGCGCCCGATCCAGTGCTGCCGGCCGCCCGCCTCGTCGAGGCCGCGGCGAAGCTTCTATCCGGCGCGAAGCACCCGGTGATCCTCGCCGGGCGTGCCTTGAGAAGCGAATCGGGCTGGAAGCAGCGGGTCGCGCTCGCAGAGAAACTGCAGGCGCGAGTCTTGACCGACATCAAGCTCGGGGCGGCTTTTCCGACCGACCATCCGCTGCACGCTGCGCCGCCGGCGACCTTTCTTTCGCCCGACACGGCGAAGCTGCTGCGCGAGGCGGACGTGGTGCTCGCGCTCGACTGGATCGATCCCGCCGGGGTGCTCAAGCAGGCCTGGGGCGCCG
>DASPXL010000427.1:0-3388 GCA_035637375.1 Burkholderiales bacterium | reverse complement strand
AGCAGCGCGTCGATGCCGAGGACGTTGTGCACCATGTTGCCGTAGCGGATCGAGCGCGACCCGCAGGAATTGTTGCCCGCCATTCCGCCTATCGTCGCCTGCGCGCTGGTGGAGACGTCCACCGGAAACCACAGCGCGTGCGATCGCAGGTACGCGTTCAGCGTGTCGAGCACCACGCCCGGCTGCACCACGGCGCTCGCGCCTTCGCGGTCGACCAGGACGATGCGGTTGAGATATTTGCTCGTGTCGATGACGAGCGCCGCGCCCACGGCCTGGCCGCACTGCGAGCTGCCCGCGCCCCGCGGCAAAACCGGGATGCCCTCCTCCACGGCGATCTGCAGCGCGATTTGAACGTCGCGCTCGGTCCTCGGCACCACCACGCCGACCGGGTCGATCTGGTAGATCGAGGCGTCGGTCGAGTAGCGGCCGCGGCTTGCCGCATCGAACAGGACCTCGCCCTCGATCTCGCGGGAAAGGCGCCGCGCGAGCGCGGGCTCGCCGGCGCGCGGATGGAACGAAACGGTGAAGGCCTTGGCGGGCGGGCGGTCCATCGGCAGCCCGGTTTCACCCCGGCGCGGTGAGCGCGGGCTCTTTCTCCGCCTCGAGCATCGCCTCGAGCAGCACCTCGGGCGCCTGCGCGCCGGAAACGGCGAGCCGGCGGTTGAAGATGAAAAAGGGCACGCCCTCGACGCCGATCTCGCGCGCCTGCTTGTCCTCCGCCTCGATGTGCGCACGCGCGTCGGCGCTGCCGAGAAAAGCCTTCACGTCGCCCTCGTCGAGCCCCGCGCCGACCGCGATCCCGGCGAGCGTTTCGGCGGAAGTCAGGTCCCTGCCCTCGAGAAAGAAAGCGCGGAAAAAAGCTTCCACCACGGCGTCCTGCTTCCCCGCATCGATGGCGAGCGCGATCAGGCTGTGCGCGGCGAGCGTATTGGGCTGGCGCGTCACCTTCGCAAAATCGAAGGGAATGCCGACCTCCATGCCGACCGCGGTGATGCGGCCGTAGACCTGCCCCGCGCGCTCGGCGCCGAACTTGCGCCTGACGTATTCGTCGCGGTCGACGCCTTCGGGAGGCATGTCGGGATTCAGCTGGAACGGATGCCAGGTGAGCTTCGGCTCCGCGCCGCCGCGCTCGCGATAGAGTCTGAGTGCGGCCTCCATCCGACGCTTGCCGACGAAGCACCACGGGCAGACCACGTCCGAGATGATGTCGATGGCAAGCGTCATATGGGGAGGCCTTCGGGCAAGCGGGTGAAGCGTCATGATACCGCAGCCTTGAGCTAAATCATGGTCGCCGGGCGCTTTTCCGATAAACTACCGGCTCGCCCACACGCACGAACGAGCACGCCATGCCTTATCGCAGCGGACGCCATTTCCTTCAGATCCCCGGGCCGACCAATGTCCCCGAGCGGGTCTTGCGCGCGATCGACAGCGCCACCATCGATCATCGCGGCCCCGAATTCGGGAAGATGGGTCTGGAAATCCTCGAAGGGCTGAAGGCGGTGTTCCAAACCAAGGCGCCCGTGGTGATCTATCCGGCCTCCGGCACCGGCGCCTGGGAAGCGGCGCTCGTCAATACGCTCTCCCCCGGCGATCGCGTGCTGATGTTCGAGACCGGCCACTTCGCTTCCCTGTGGCACAAGATGGCCGCGCGGCTCGGCGTCTCGGTCGATCTCGTTCCCACCGACTGGCGCCGCGGCGTCGATCCGGCGGCGGTCGAGGCGAAGCTGAAAGAGGACCGCGAGCACAAGATCAAGGCGGTGTGCGTCGTGCACAACGAAACTTCCACCGGCGTGACCAGCCGCATCGGTGCGATCCGGAAGGCGGTCGATGCCGCGCGCCATCCCGCGCTCTACATGGTCGACACGATCTCCTCGCTCGCCTCGATCGATTACCGTCACGACGAGTGGGGCGTTGACGTCACGGTCGCCGGCTCGCAAAAAGGGCTGATGCTGCCCCCGGGGCTGTCCTTCAACGCGGTGAGCGAAAAGGCGCGCAAGGCCTCGCAGTCGGCGAAGCTGCCGCGCTCCTATTGGAACTGGGAGGAGATCATCGCCAGCAACAAGACGGGCTTCTTCCCCTACACCCCCGCGACCAACCTCCTCTACGGGTTGCGCGAATCGCTCGCGATGCTGATGGAGGAGGGCCTCGCAAACGTCTTTGCCCGCCACGCGCGCCACGCGGAAGGCACGCGCCGCGCGGTGCGCGCCTGGGGCCTGGAGATCCTGTGCGCGGTGCCCGAGGAGTACTCGAACTCGCTCACCGCCGTGATGATGCCCGCGGGCCACGACGCCGACGCGCTGCGCCGGATCATCCTCGAGGCCTACGACATGTCGCTCGGATCGGGCCTCGGCAAGCTCGCCGGGAAAGTGTTCCGCATCGGGCACCTGGGCGACTTCAACGACCTCATGCTCGCCGGCGCGCTCGCCGGAGTCGAGATGGGCCTCGCGCTGGCCAACGTCCCCCACAAGAAGGGCGGCGTGCTCGCCGCGCTGGACCACCTTGCCGAGAGCGCGCGCGCGGCCCCGCGCAAGGCGGCCTGATTATTTTCGGCATCCGCGGGACTTGCTGGACTAAAAACCGCGGAGCTTTCCCTAGGAGGAGTCATGAAATCCGAGAAGTGGAGCACGCTTGCGTTGTCGGTGCTTGCGCTGACGGCGGGGCCCGCCGTCGCATGGGAGCCGGGGAAGCCCGTCGAGATCGTCGTCGCCGCCGGCGCGGGCGGGGCGTCCGACCAGATGGCGAGGATGATGCAGGCCGCCATCCAGAAGAACGGCCTGATGAAGCAGCCGATGGTCGTCTCGCTCAAAGGCGGCGCCTCCGGCGCGGAGGCGCTGATCTACATGAAGTCGAGCGCCGGCGACCCGCACAAGGTGCTGATCGCCTATTCGCTCATCTACATGCTGCCGCTCTCGGCCAAGATCCCGTTCAACTGGCGCGAGCTCACGCCGGTGTCCATCATCGCGCTCGACCAGTTCGTGCTGTGGGACAACACCACGCTGCCCCACAAGAACGTGAAGGAATTCGTCGCGGCCGCCAGGGCCGCCAATCCGCCGTTCAAGATGGGCGGCACCGGCTCCAAGCGCGAGGACCACGTCCTCACCGTCTTCCTCGAGAAGAAGACCGGCGCGAAATTCGCCTACCTGCCGTACCGGTCGGGCGGCGAGGCGGCGACGCAGCTGGTCGGCAACCACACCCAGTCGAACGTCAACAATCCTTCGGAGAACCTCGAAGTCTGGCGCGCCGGACAGGTGCGCGCGCTGTGCGTGTTCGACAAGGAACGCATCCAGTACAGGACCAGGGTCACCGACTCCATGTCGTGGAACGACATCCCGACCTGCAGGGACGAAGGCGTCGACGTGCAGTATCTGATGCTGCGCGCCATGTTCCT
>DASPXL010000426.1:0-2683 GCA_035637375.1 Burkholderiales bacterium | reverse complement strand
GATTTCTCCAGGCGGTAGACCGTGTGCACCAGCAGCCACACCAGGAAGCGCATCAGGAACTCGGGCACCAGCGTGTAGATGTAAATCGCCACCGCGGCGTTGAACAGGGCGGCGGCGAGAAAGATCCGCGGAATGCTCAAGCCCAGCTTCAGCAGCGCGATCGACATCCCCGCGGCGAGCACCACGAAGAGCGCGTTCAGGATGTTGTTCCCGGCGACGGTGCGGGACAGGTGGCTGGATTCCGAGCGGGTCTGGATCAGCGTATAGAGGGGCACGATGTAGAACCCGCCGAATACGCCGATCAGGGCGAGATCGGCGAGGACTCGCCAGCGCGCGGGGTCGAGCACGAATTCCAGCGCGCCCATCGGCGCGCCGACCCCGAGGCTCGCGCTCGCGAAATAGAAATCGATCCCGAAAAGCGTAAGACCGATCGAGCCGAAAGGGACCAAGCCGATTTCGATTCTGCGGCCTGAAAGCCGCTCGCACAGCAGCGATCCCAGGCCGACCCCGATGGAGAACAAGGCGAGCAGCAAGCTCACCACCTGTTCTTGGCCCGACAGCACGTCCCTCGCGAAGCCGGGGAACTGCGAAAGGTAGACCGCGCCGAGGAACCAGAACCAGGAGATTCCCAGAACCGAAAGAAACACGGCGCGGTTGCGCCGCGTGAACTGCAGGATTCTCCAGGTCTCGGAGAAGGGGTTCCAGTTGATCGCAAGCCCGGGGGCCGCCGCCGGAGATTCCGGGATCCGGCGGCTCGCCGCGTATCCGGCAACGGCCAGCGCCAGAATGATCGCCGATACCGGGCCCGGCGCCCCTCCGGCGATGAGAAACCCTCCGAGCAAGGTGCCGGCCAGGATCGCGACAAAGGTGCCCGTTTCGACCAGCCCGTTCCCGCCGACGATCTCCTCCTGATTCAGGTGCTGCGGCAGGTACGCGTATTTCACCGGACCGAACACCGTCGAGTGCAATCCCATCAGGAACAGCGCGGTCATCAGGAGCGGCAGATCGCCGCGGTAAAGTCCCACCGCGCCCAGCGCCATGATGGCGATCTCGGCGAGCTTCACCAGGCGCATCAGAAACGATTTTTCGAGCTTGTCGGCGAGCTGCCCCGCGGTGGCCGAGAACAGGAAGAACGGCAGGATGAAAACCGCCTGGGCCAGATTCGAAAGGGTGTTGGCGTCGAACCTGCTCATGCCCGCCGCGTGGAACGCGACCAGTATGATCAGGGCGTTCTTGAAGACGTTGTCGTTGAAGGCGCCGAGGAACTGGGTGAGGAAAAACGGGAGGAAGCGCCTTTGCCCGAGCAGCTCGTATTGATTGTGCCGGCTCATTTCACCTCGTCTCCCCCGATCGATCGGCTCCGCTCCCGGAGCCGCTGGCCGCCTGTTGCTCGCCCACGGGGAAGTATATGATGCGCGCAGGCAAATTACATCGCATGAAAATGCCGCGTGGGAAAATGAAAACGGACGAGCTCACCCATCTCTCCGCAGTCGAGCTCGCGCGGCTCATCCGCACGAAGAAGGCGGGCCCGTTCGAGGTGACCCAAGCGCACCTCGAGGCGATCGAGAAGCTCAACCCCGCGGTCAACGCCTTCTGCACCGTCGCCGCCGAGAAGGCGCTCGTCTGGGCGCGCGAGGCGGAAGCCGCGATGAAAAGGCGCGCGAGGCTGGGAGCACTGCACGGCGTTCCCGTCGCGATCAAGGACCTCACGCCCACCGCGGGAATCCGCACCACCTGGGGCTCGACCTTGTTCCGCGACCACGTGCCCACCGAGGACGCCGAGATCGTCCGGCGGCTGAAGGCGGCCGGGGCGATCGTGCTCGGCAAGACCAATACGCCGGAGTTCGGCGCGGGCGCCAACACCGTCAACAAGGTGTTCGGAGCGACGCGCAATCCGTGGAACACGGCGCTCTCGGCCTCGGGCTCGACCGGCGGCGGGGCGGCGGCGCTCGCGGCGCGCATGGCGCCGCTTGCGGAAGGGACCGACTTCGGCGGCAGCTTGCGCACGCCCGCGGCGTTCTGCGGCGTCGTAGGCCTTCGCACCACCGCGGGCCTCGTCCCCAAGCACCCGGCGACGCTTCCCTGGCACGACCAGAGCGTGGCCGGCCCGATGGCGCGCTCGGCCGAGGATTGCGCGCTGCTGCTCGACGCGATGACGGGGCTCTCGGGGAAGTCGCCGCTCTCCAGCCCCGCGCCGTGGAAGAGCGCGCGCGAGCGGCTCGCAAAGGCGAGGAACCTTAGGGGCGTTCGCCTCGCTTACGCGCCCGACATCGCGGGCATTGGCGTCGACGAGGAGATCGAGCGCATCTGCCGCGCCGCGGCGCGCGGTCTGCGCGACGCCGGCGCGGCGGTCGAAGAGATCGAGATCAACCTCGCGGACGGGCGCGACGCGTTTATCGCGCTGCGCGGCGAGGCGATGGTCGGCAACCACCTGGAGCGCCTGGAGCGCATCGGCGAGCTCGGCGACAATCTCGCCGGCAACATCCGCTCGGGCCTCTCCCTCACCGTCAGCGACATCGCCCGCGCGGAAAGAAAGCGCGCCGAGATCTGGCACCGCTGGCGGACGCTTTTCGAGAGCCACGACCTGGTCCTCACGCCGACCGTTCCGGTGCCGCCGTTCCCGGTGGAGAGGAATTATCCCGAGGTGATCGCGGGCAGAAAGATGCAGACCTACATCGACTGG
>DASPXL010000425.1:0-1984 GCA_035637375.1 Burkholderiales bacterium | reverse complement strand
ATCACGGTCGTCGTTCGCGACGCGGCCGATCCGACGCGCTCCTTTGCGCGCGTCTCGTCGACGTTCGATCCCTCGACGAATCCGTAGGCAAGCGCCTGATTGAGGTCCGCCCGCAAGGGAGGCCCTGCGGGCGTCTCGGTGACCCCGAGAAACAGGGTCTGACCCTCGTTGTGACGGGAGTGTGACGATCCGTCCCCCACGGTCTCGGTGTCCCCGAGAAACAGGTTCTGACCCTCGTTGTGACGGGAGTGTGACGATCCGTCCCCCACGGTCTCGGTGTCCCCGAGAACCAGGGTCTGACCTATATGAAGGGGGCCGGCGGCGTAGGTTGGTGGTGGTCGGATCGGTCGGGGGGCGGTGGTGGTTGGCCCGTACCTATGTGGGCGCGCGCGGTGGCGGCGCAGGAGCATGAATGGGGACGGTGGCGGCTCATTCCCTGGGGGGAGCGGCGTGGGCCGCGCCGGGTCAGACGGGAGCTGGCCACGAGCTTGGCTCCTTCGTGGGGGGCCGGGCGGGGCATTCGCGCTCAGGCGAGCTCGAGCGTGCGCAGGAGCTGGAAGGCCTGCCTGGCGATCAGCCGCGCGATCGTCAGCTTTGCGCGGCCGGGGCCGAGTCGGCCGGCGACGCGCGCGTAGCGGGCGCGCTCGGGGCTGGTTGTGCGGCGGACGTGCTGGGCTGCCTCGACCAGCGCCCTACATGGGAGGGGCCGGCGAGTCAAGGGCGGGGGTCGACCGGATCGCATGCGGAGGACGTCTTCGATGCGAGTTGGGTGGCCCTGCCCTACATGGGCGCTCGCGGTGGCGGCGCAGGAGGTCGGATTGGGGCTGCGGCGGCTCATTCCAGACCGGGGCAACGTTGCTGTGCCGGGCGCTTTGTTGGAGCGCGCCGCAAACTCTTCCGTCGGTGGGGCCGTGCTCGCATGGGATCGGTCAGGCGGCCTGCTCGAGCTCCGCGAGGACGTGGTGGGCGCGGCGGGCGATCTTGCGCGCGACGGTCAGGGCGGCGCGCTTGCTGCCGCTGCGCTCCTTGCCGGCGAGGTAGAGCGAGTGGTCGGGACTACGCCGCTGGCAGGCGTGGTGGGCGGCTTCGACGAGCGCCCATCGAAGCTCAGGCGAGCCTTGCTTGCTGAGCTTGCCGCGGCGCCGGGTCTCGGCCGATTCGGAGACGACCGGATCGAGGCCTGCGGCCCGGACGACCTGGCGGGCGCGGCGGAAGCGGTTGGCCTGGCCGATCTCGGCCAGGAGGTGGGCGGCGAGCACGGGGCCGACGCCGAAGATCGTGCACAGCGCCTTCAGGCGTGGGTCGCTGCGCGCACGCTGGCGCAGCTCGGCGTCGATGACCGCGAGCTGTTCGTCGAGCACCGCGATCAGCACGAACATGGCCTCGACATTTGCTCGCGCCGCCGGTGGTAGCGCGAGCGAGCGGGCCCAGCGTTGGCCGGAGATGCTGAGCAGGCCGCCGCGGCTGCACGGCCACCCCTCATGGGTGAGCAGGGCGTGCAGGCGCTGGGCGAAGCGCATCCGGTCCTGGGCGAGCGCGCGGCGCAGGCGGGTGCGGTCACGCAGGTACTGGATGTCCTCGGGCGGAAGCCAAGAGGTCGGAAGCATCTCCTTGGCCAAGAGCCGCGCGAGCCAGGCAGCATCGAGACGGTCGGTCTTCGGCCGCCGCTTCGAGCCGCGTAGCGCCCGCGCCTGCCCGGGGTCGCAGAGGCGCACCTCGAAGCCGTGGGAAGAGAGCTCGCGCCACACCCAGCGCCAGCCGGTCGTCGCCTCGAGCGCGACCGCCTCGAGCTTGCCCTCCCATCGCGTCGCCCAGTCGTTGAGCGCCTCGCGCATGGCCGGCAGCCGCTCCTGGACAAGCTCGCCGCTCTCGGCGTCCAGCACCGCCGCCTGGAAGATCCGCTTGTGGATGTCGATCGCTGCGTACACCATCTTGCTTGGGCCTCCTTCGTCGATGCGAGTTGACGAGGCCGCGAACCTATCGC